>JBAVXH010000138.1:0-12318 GCA_049698215.1 Xanthobacteraceae bacterium
GCGGGCTGGGCCGGTTTGACGACGGAGTGGGGGCTAACCCAGCTCCCTCCGCACCACATCGAGGAACGCTTTGATGATGCGGCTGTCCTTGCGCTTTTCCAGAATGCCGAGTTGCGCGTAGGTGTAGATCGTGCGCGGCGTCACATTGATGCGTACCAGCGACGGGTCGGCGACGAACTCGGCGTCCGACACATAGCTGATGCCGATGCCGTGGATCACCGCTTCGCGCACGCCTTCGCGGCTGCCGATCTCCATCACGACGTTCGGCGCGACGCCGGCGGCCTCGAGCGCGGCGGTGAACGCGCGCCGTGTGGTCGAGCCTTGCTCGCGCACGATCATGCGCTCGCCTTCAAGATCGCGCAGATGAATCGAGCGGCGCCGCGCCAGGCGATGGTCCGTGCGGCAGAACACCACGATCGGGTGCTGCCGGTGCGGGATCAGCAGCACGCGCTCGTCGGGATCCGTATAGGCGAGCACCGCGACGTCGATGCGATACTCGAGCAGCTCCTGCAGCACATCCGCGGTGTTGCCGAGCGACACCGAGAGCTCGATGCCGGGATACTTGCGCTGGAACGCGGCCAGCATCTCGGTGACGTGATAGGGACTGACCGCTCCGATCGCGAGGCGGCCGGTGCGCAGCTCGCGCGATTGTTCGAGATAGGCGAGCGCCTCCTGCTCCTCCAGAAACATCCGCGTCGTGATGGCGAGCAGGCTGCGCCCCGCGTCGGTCAGCCGCGAATGCCGGCCCTGCTTCATGAACAGCTCGACGCCGTACTCGGCTTCGAGGGCCGCGACCTGCGCGGTCAGCGTCGGCTGCGTGATGTTGAGTTCGTTCGCGGCGGCATTGAAGCCGCCGGCGCTGGCCACGGCGTGGAACGAGCGCAGCGAGGTGTAACGCATAGATAATTTCTATCTATTCTGCTCAAAAAATCAATTTGTTCTACCGGAAGGGCGCTGACACCATCCGCGCCGATCAGGGTGGAACGGGGCGGACACGATGGGTTGGGCCTACTGGAATCCGGTCAGGATCGCCTTCGGAGCAGGCCAGTTCGACCAGGTCGGCGCGCAGATCGCCGGCCGCCCGTATGCCCTCGTCACCTACGGCATCGACCATTTCCGCGCTCTCGCTGCCAAGCTCGCGGCCTCCGCTGGGGCGCCGGTCGTCACCATCGACAACATCGACACCAATCCGGATTGCGTCGACCTCGTCGAGTCGTGCCGCCGCTTCGGCGCGGCGCAGACAGCGCCGCAAGTGATCGTCGCGCTCGGCGGCGGCTCGATGATCGATGCCGCGAAGGTGCTCGCGGCGGGCGGCGGCGATTTCGCGCGCGTGAAGCGCCACCTGATCGAGAAGGCACCGCTCGATGCGGCGAAGTTCCTGCCGCTCATCGCGGTGCCGACGACGTCCGGCACGGGCAGCGAAGTCACCTCATGGGCGACCGTGTGGGACTCGGCCGGGAACGCCAAATATTCGCTCGCCAACCCGCGCCTCTATCCGGAGGCCGCCTTCGTCGATCCGGCGCTGACGCTCGCAGCGCCGCGCGGGCTGACCATGACCACCGGCCTCGATGCGCTGTCGCACTCGCTGGAAAGCCTGTGGAACGTGAACGCCAACCCGGTCTCGGCGAACTATGCCGTGGAAGCGGCGCGCGAAATCATCGACGCCCTGCCGCGCTTGCTCGACCGGCTCAACGACCTCGATCTGCGTGAGCGGCTCGCACGCGCCAGCCTGTTCGCGGGACTGGCGTTCTCGAACACCAAGACCGCGCTCGCGCACAACATCTCCTACGGCATCACGCTGCGCCACGGCACGCCGCACGGCATCGCCTGCTCGTTCTGCCTGCCGCAGGTGATGGGATGGGCGATCGGAGCGAATCCAGCCTGCGACGATGCGCTCCGTCGCATCTTCGGTCCCGACCTTGAACAAGGTGTGCATCGCCTGACGCGCCTCCTGCACGATGTCGGTGTCGGCACCAAGCCCTCCGATCACGGCGTCGGGCGCGACGAGTGGGACGACCTCGTCGAGCAGGCGTCCGAAGGAGAGCGGGGACGAAACTTCATCGGTCACGTGCCTGTCATGAGCGCCTGAAAAACCAAAACATCGAAAACGAATCTGGGGAGGTCGAGAATGCGCTACTCACGCCGGACGATCATCCAAGCCACGCTGGGCGGCATCGCGGCGAGCGCGCTCGCAGCGCCCGCGGTTCACGCACAGCAGATCATCCGTGTCGGCCTCATCCCGTCGGAGGATTCGCGCGCGATGCTCGCGTCGAGCAAGGAACTGCTCGAAATGCTGGAGAAGAACCTCGGCATGAAGGTGCAGGGGTTCGTCGCGTCGGACTATAACGGCGTGATCGAGGCGATGCGCTCCGGCCACATCGAGGTCGCCTACCTCGGGCCGTTCTCCTACGTGCTGGGCACGACGATCGCGCCGATCGAGGCCTTCGCAACCGCAGAGACCGCGAAGTCGGGCCGCACCTACTACCACAGCCAGATCATCACGCGCGTCGACAGCGGCATCAAGACGGTGGCGGACCTCAAGGGCCGCACATTCGCCTTCGTCGATCCGTCCTCGACCTCCGGCCACCTGTTCCCGAAGGCCGGCCTGATCAAGATGGGGATCGACCCCGACACGTATTTCGGCCGCGTGCTGTTCACCGGCTCGCATGACGCGAACGCGCTCGCGGTCGCGAACAAGCGCGTCGATGCCGCCACCATCGCGGACCGCATTTTCGATACCGCTGTTTCCAAGGGAATGGTGAAGGCGGAAGAGATCCATGTCGTGTGGCGCTCCGACCCGATCCCGGAATCGCCGACCGTGTGGCGCAAGAATTTGCCCGACGACCTCAAGCAGAAGATCAAGACCGCGTTCCTCAACATCAAGGACATCACCTGGGCAGACCAGGGCAAGCTCAACCGCTTCGTCGAGACCAACGACAAGAACTACGACGTCATTCGCGACACCGCGAAGGCGCTGAAGCTCGATCTGTCGAAGATGAAGTGAACGAGCTGGAAGGCGAGGGCCGATGATCACCATCGAGGGCTTAAGCAAATCCTATGTCGGCCGCTCCGTCCTCAACGGCGTCAACCTTTCGGTCCGGGCGGGCGAATTTCTGGTCGTGCTGGGCCCGAGCGGCGCCGGCAAGTCGACGATGCTCCGCTGCGTCAACGGCCTCGTGCGTCCCGACGCCGGCCGGATCGTGATCGACGGCAAGGAATATCATGCCGAAGAACGCGGTGAGCGCCGCCGCGCCGTCGGGATGATCTTCCAGCACCATAACCTGGTGCGGCGGCTGACCGTGCTGAAAAACGTGCTGGTCGGGCGCATGCCCGGCCTGTCGTCCGTGCTCGCGTTGCTGCAGTTGTTCCCGGCGCGCGACGTCGCGATTGCGATGCAATGCCTGGAGCGCGTCGAGCTGACGCACAAGGCGCTCTCGCGCGCCGATCAGCTCTCCGGCGGCGAGCAGCAGCGCGCCGGCATCGCCCGCGCCCTCGCGCAGGAGCCGATCGTCATCCTCGCCGACGAGCCGGTCGCGAGCCTCGATCCGAAAACCTCGCGGGTCGTGCTCGGCTACCTGAAGCGCATCTGCAAGGAGACCAACATCGCGGTCATCTGCAATCTGCATCAGGTCGACTACGCGATCGAGTTCGGCGAGCGCGTCGTCGGGCTGCAGGGCGGATCGGTCGTGTTCGACGGCGCACCCTCGGCGATCACCGCCGACGTGATCCATCGCATCTATCCGGGTCTGGAAAACGAGGGCGTCGAGCGCGTGCTGAGGCCTTCCGGTGCGACGTCATCGTTGGCAACTGCTCGCGTCGCAATCGCGGCGGCGTAGAGGGAGACGCATCCATGTCAATCGCTGGCTTCGAACTCGTTGTCCGGCCGCCGCAAAATCGCTTCGGCTGGTGGGGATTGCTGGCGGCGGCGGCGGTCGCGCTGGTCGTCCTGTGGTGGACGGCGGTGGGCGCGCAGATCAACGCGCAGAATTTGCTCAACGGCGTGCCCTACATGGCGGACTTCATCGCCCGCATGATGCCGCCGAATTTCGCCTTCATCGACAAGCTGTGGAAGCCTGCGGTCGAAAGCCTGCAGGTCGCGGTGTGGGGCACGATCTTCGGCGTCATCCTCGCACTGCCGATCTGCGTGTTCGCGGCGCGCAATCTCTCGCCGCATCCGGCGATCTATCACTTCATGCGTCAGGTGCTGAACGTGATGCGAGGTATCAACGAAATCATCCTGGCGCTGATTTTCGTCGCCGCGATCGGCCTCGGCCCGTTCGCGGGCGTGCTGGCGCTCGCGATCCACGGCGCCGGCATGCTCGGCAAGTTCTTCGCGGAGGCGATCGAGGATATCGATGACGGCCCGCTCGAGGCGTTCCAGTCGGCGGGTGTCGGCCGTTTCAAGACGATCCTGTTCGGCGTGCTGCCGCAGGTGATGCCGGCGTGGCTTGGAACCATTTTCTACCGGCTCGAGACCAACGTGCGTCAGTCGACGATTCTCGGTATGGTCGGGGCTGGCGGTATCGGCTTCGAGCTGGTGTCCAGCATGAAGCTGTTCCAGTACCAGGACACCGCCATGTGCATTCTCGTTATTCTGGCGATGGTTTTGGTGACCGACCTCGTGTCATCCCGGGTCCGCGCCCACATCCGCTGACTGCAGCGCTCTGAACGGAGATTTGATGAACATTCAGCGCACCCCGACCGTCGCGGTGAATGGCCGCGAGTACAAGTTTCCCAAGACGCCGACCGTCGCGGTCTGCATCGACGGCTCGGAGCCGGGCTACATCGAGCGCGCGATCGAGGCACGGCTTGCGCCGAACTTCGCGCGGCTGATGCAGATCACCAACCTCACTGCGCTCTCGGCGATGCCGAGCTTCACCAACCCGAACAACATGTCGATCATCACCGGCCGTCCGCCGGCGGTGCACGGGATCGCGGGCAACTACTTCTACGACCGCGCTCAGGCCAAGGAAGTCATGATGAACGACGCGAGCTTCCTGCGCGCGCCGACCATCATGAAGGCGTTCCACGACGCCGGCGCGAAGGTCGCGGTCGTCACCGCGAAGGACAAGCTGCGCGCGATGCTCGGCAAGGACCTCGATATGTCGACCGGGCGCGCGATCGCGTTCTCGTCCGAGAAGGCCGACCAGGCGACCGTGCAACAGAACGGCATCGGCGACGTGCTGAAGCGTATCGGCAAGCCGCTGCCGGAGGTCTACTCGTCGGATTTGTCCGAATTCGTCATGGCGGCGGGCGTGTCGATCCTGCGGAAGGAGCGGCCGGACCTGATGTATCTCTCGACCACCGACTATGTGCAGCACAAGGCGGCGCCGGGCTCCGAGATGGCGAACGCGTTCTACGCCATGATGGACCGCTATGTGGGCGAGCTCGATGCGGCCGGCGCGGTGCTGGTGCTCACCGCCGATCACGGCATGAACGACAAGCACCTTCCGAACGGCGAGCCGGACGTCATCTATCTGCAGAACTTGACAGACGAATGGCTCGGCAAGGGCGTGGCGCGTGTGCTGCTGCCGATCACCGACCCTTACGTGGTGCATCACGGCGCGCTCGGATCGTATGCGACGATCTATCTGCCCGAAGGCACCGACGTGAACGCGCTGCTTGCCAAGCTGCGCGCGGTCGACGGCGTCGAGTTGGCGATCTCGGCGGCGGAAGCCTGCAAACGCTTCGAGCTCCCCGCGGACCGTTTCGGCGACGTCGTGGTGATTTCGACCATCCACAAGGTGCTCGGCACCGCGCGCGAGAAGCACGACCTCTCCGGCCTCACCGAGCCGCTGCGCTCCCACGGCGGGTTGACCGAGCAGGTGGTGCCGATGATTGCGAACCGCGCGATGACGATCCCGGCGGGACATCAGCTGCGCAACTTCGACATCTTCGATGTGGCGCTCAATCGCGTCGCGGTTTGAGGATTTGACATGAACATCCACACCCAGCCCCCGATCCGGCACGAGGCGATGCGCATCGCCGGTAAGAAGATCGAGACCGACAGCCAAGTCGAGGTGTTCAACCCCTACACCGGCGCGGTGGTCGGCACCGTGCCGGCCGCGCGGCCCGAGCACGTGCGCGAGGCCTTCGCCAAGGCGAAAGCCTTCAAGCCGAAGCTGACGCGCTACGAGCGCCAGCAGATCTTGCTCAAGACCGCGGACCTGCTCTCAGCCCGCAAGGAGGAGTTCGCCCGCATCATCACGGCGGAGTCCGGCCTCTGCTGGAAGGACTCGCTCTACGAAGCCGGCCGCGCCTACGACGTCTATTCGTTCGCCGGGCAATTGACGATCAAGGACGACGGCGAGACCTACGCCTGCGACATCTCTCCGCAGGGCAAGCAGCGCAAGATTTTCACCACGCGCTTTCCCTTGAATGGCGTCATCTCGGCGATCACGCCGTTCAACCATCCGCTCAACATGGTGTCGCACAAGCTCGCGCCCGCGATCGCGACCAACAACCGCGTGGTGCTCAAGCCCACCGAACTGACGCCGCTCACCGCGCTCGCGCTCGCGGATGTATTGTACGAAGCGGGCCTGCCGCCGGAGATGCTCTCCGTGGTCACCGGCAATCCGTCCACCATGGGCGACGCGATGATCACCGATCCGGATTGCGATTTGATCACATTTACCGGCTCGGTGAAGGTCGGCAAGTACATCGCCGAGAAGGCCGGCTACCGCCGCATCGTGCTGGAGCTCGGCGGCAACGATCCGCTGATCGTCATGGAGGACGCCGACCTCGACAAGGCGGCCGAGCTTGCCGTCACCGGCGCGACCAAGAATTCCGGCCAGCGCTGCACGGCGGTGAAGCGCATTCTGGTGGTGAACAAGGTCGCGGACGAGTTCTCGAAGCTCGTGCTCGCCAAGGCGAAGAAGCTGAAAAGCGGCGATCCGATGGATCCCACGACCGACGTCGGCACCGTGATCCACGAAGGCGCGGCGAAGAACTTCGAGCGCCGCGTCGTCGATGCGGTGGAGAAGGGCGCAAAGCTCCTGCACGGCAACAACCGGCAGGGCGCGCTCTATCCGCCGACGGTGGTCGACCACGTGCCGCCCGCGGCCGAACTGGTGCACGGGGAGACGTTCGGTCCTGTGATCCCGATCATCCGCTGCCCCGACGACATTGGCGAGGTGATCAGGATTTCGAACTCGACGGCCTACGGCCTCTCGTCCGGCGTCTGCACCAACCGGCTCGACTACATCACGCGCTTCATCAACGAGCTGCAGGTCGGTACGGTCAACGTGTGGGAAGTACCCGGCTATCGCATCGAAATGTCGCCGTTCGGCGGCATCAAGGATTCGGGGCTCGGCTACAAGGAAGGCGTGGTCGAGGCGATGAAGAGCTTCACCAACGTGAAGACCTACTCGCTGCCGTGGCCGGCGTAGGGTCGGCGCGCAACTTGGATCGCCTTATCGCAGTAGTGGACTCGACTCCGCATGGCCTCCTTGGCAGCATGCTAGCCGATGCCTGTCGCTTCGCCGGTCACGATCCATAACGAGCAGGTCAAGCTGTTCGCCGCATCTCTGGAGCGCGTCGGAACATCAGCGCTAACGGTCGGCGTTTTCGCGCCGATCGCGGCCGCATTCTTTAAGGTTGAGGGGTTTAACCGGGACCTATTACCCCTTATTGTTGGTGTGGTGTGTTGGGCGTTGCTAGCCGCGATTCTGTACATCGAATCTCAGCGCAAGCTCCGGAACCTCGCGCAATGATGACGTCACTCGAGTGGTTTGCCTTCGTTATTCTGCCCGCAACGCTGGCCGTGGTGGCGCTCGGCGTGTCGCGATTGTTTGACTATCTTCATCCCGCACCCGCCGATACGCCTGCCCAGTCCGCTTCGCAAATGGGCGGAGCGGTCGCTAGCGAGAATTGGACAGGGCGAACAGCCGCTAATGAGCGCGTGGCGGGGACGATCGAAGCCATGCAACGACTAAACCTTGCTATCGAGGCGGTATTGCAAAACATGGAAAGGGCCCGCGCACGCGAGGAGTCCATTCCAGAGCAGCCGCAGCGATGAAGATGGCTTAGAGCGGTTGAAAGCCCCACTGAGGTGGGCGATGACTAACGGGCCCTACGACTACGATGCCGAGCGGATTGAAACGCTGTGCGCGGCCTACCGCGGCGCCGGCCCGTTGGAGCGGCCGTTCTAAACCTCGCCCGAAGTCTTCAATGCCGACATCGACCGCATCTGGCGGCGCACCTGGCTCTATGCCGGCCATAGCTGCCTGATCCAGCAGCCGGGCGACTGGATCACTTGGGCGGTCGGCCATGACTCGGTGATCGTCGCGCGCGGCAAGGATGGCGACATCCGTGCCTTCCATAACACCTGCCGGCATCGGGGCTCGCGCATCTGCCGCGAGGAGCAGGGACACGGCCGCGCGTTCGTCTGCCCCTACCATGCCTGGACCTACGATTTCGACGGGTCGCTGCGCACCGCGACCGAGCGCGAGTTCGGCGTGCATCAGGGCAAGCTCGGGCTCCATCCGGTGCCGCTGAAGGCCATCGCGGGGCTGCTGTTCGTTGCGCTCGGCGACAATCCGGTCAGCTTCGAACAGGCTGCCGCCGACATCGGCGAGCAGATGAAGCATCAAGGCCTCGAGGAAGCGAGGCTCGCGAAGAGCGTTCGCTACACGGTCAAGGCCAACTGGAAGCTCATCTTCGAGAACAACCGCGAGTGTTATCACTGCAACACCGCGCATCCTGAATACGTGCAAGGCACCTACGACACCGCGCGCTTCTCGCCGCAGCTGCTGCCCGAGGTGGAGCGGCAGGAGCGGCTCGCTGCCGAGCGTTTCGCGCGCATGGGGCTGGGCGGCGCGACGGCGTCGTCCGAGATGACCGGCGGCTACTGGCGTGCGACGCGTTCCCCGTTGATGGAGGGCTGGAAGACGCAGAGCCTCGACGGCAGCCCGGTCGCGCCGCTGATGGGTACGTTCCGTGCGCGCGGCGAATGGAGCGAGGGCACGCTCCGCTGCACCGTGTTTCCGAATTTCTGGCAGCACGCGAGCGACGACCACGCGGTCGCGACGCGCATCACACCCCTCGATGGGACGACATCGCAGGTCGATGTCTCCTGGCTCGTGCACAAGGATGCGGTCGAAGGCGTCGACTACGACCTCGCCGCGCTGATGCCGTTCTGGCAGCGCACCTCCGAGCAGGATTGGGAGATTTGCGAGGCGAACCAGGCTGGCATTCTCTCGCCGCGCTATGAGCCCGGGCCATACTCGACGGTGCGGGAAACCAATGTGCAGCATTTCGTCGACTGGTACCTGGGCGCGCTCGGCGCGCCGCGTTCGCGGCTCAAGACGGTGAGCGCTTGAGCGCGCTGCCGGCCCCCGCGCGCATCGTCATCATTGGCGGCGGCGCCGTCGGTTGTTCGATCGCCTATCACCTGGCCAGGTTGGGTGAGCGCAATGTTCTCCTGCTCGAGAAAAGGGCGCTTACCGCCGGTAGCACGTGGCACGCGGCCGGGCTCGTCGGGCAATTACGTTCGAAGGCCAATCTCACCCGGCTGATGCAGTACTCGGTGAAGCTTTGCGCCACCATCGGCGCGGACACCGGCCAGGATGTCGGCTTTCACCAGGTCGGCTCGATCCGTCTCGCGAGCAGCGATGCGCGCTGGGAGGAGCTCAAGCGCAACGCCACGGCAGCGAAAACAACCGGGCTCGATGTCGAGTTGATCGGGCCGGACGAGATCAGGAACAAGTTTCCGCTGGTCGATCTCAACGGCGTGCGCGGTGCAACCTGGATCGCCAGCGATGGCTATGTCGACCCGTATTCGCTGACGATGGCCTACGCCAAGGGCGCGCGGGCAGGCGGCGTGAAGATCGTCGAGGGCGTCACCGTCACCGGTTTCCGGCAGGAGAACGGGCGCATCACGCACGTCCTCACCGACCGTGGCGATGTCGCCTGCGAGATCGCGGTGAATGCCGCCGGCCTGTGGGCGCGCCATGTGGGCGAGATGGCGGGGCTCGAATTGCCGGTCACCGTGCTGGAGCACCAGTATCTCGTCACCGAGAAATCGCCGCTCATTCCCGATCACCTGCCGACGCTGCGCGATCCGGACCTCAATTTCTATCTCAAGTCCGAGCCGGGTGCGTTCGCGATCGGCGGATGGGAGGAGGGCACCATCGCGGTGAACGGCTCCGGCAAGCTCGCGATGGACTTCGGGCAGGAGCTTTTCGCGCAGAACCTCGACCGGCTGGAGATCATCGCCGGGCCGGCGGCGACGCGCATTCCCATGCTCAATCAGGTCGGCATCCGCACCGTGATCAACGGTCCGATCCCGGTCTCGGCCGACGGCGAGCCCGTGATCGGCATCGCGGACGGGATCGAGAACATGTTCATCGCCTGCGGATTTACCTCCGGGATCGCGGCATCCGCAGGCGCGGGGTTCGCAGTGGCAAACTGGATTGCGGCGGGCGATCCCAGCATGGATCTTGAGGGGTTTGCGCTCAGCCGCTTCGCCAGCCGGAGGTACAACCCTGATGACCTGTGTGCGGCTGCAATCCGTGCCTATGCGGCCTATTACGCGCTATCGGGCGTCAAAACGCCGCCGCCGGCGCTGGCGGATGTGTGAGAAAGCTGGGTAAACTGAGGGGAAATTCATGCAGATGTCATCTGCCTGAAGCATCCGTCCGGGGAAATCCCGTCGTTCTTTTTTTTCTTGGGCAAGGGGAGAAGCATGTTCAAACGCAGTCTGGGAATTCTGGGAGCGGCTGCACTCGCCGCCGTATTCGCCGCGGCGCCGGCGTCCGCGCAGCGCACCAAGCTCACGATGTACACGGCGATCGAGAACGACCAGCTCGGTCCTTTCAAGCAGGCGATCGAGGCGGCCGTTCCCGATGTCGAGATCGTCTGGGTGCGTGACTCGACCGGCGTTATCACGGCACGCTTCCTTGCCGAGAAGGATAACCCGCGCGCTGACGTGGTATTCGGCCTCGCGGTCACCAGCCTGATCCAGTTTGAGAAGATGGGCTTGCTCGAGACCTACGAGCCGAAGGGCGCCTCGGCGCTGAAGCCCGTGTTCCGCGATGCCACTGCGCCCTACACCTGGACCGGCATGGACGCGTATCTCTCGGTGCTGTGCTTCAACACCGCGGAAGGCAAGAAGAACAACGTCGCGACGCCGACCTCGTGGCTCGATATCGCCAAGCCCGAGTACAAGGGCAAGATCATCATGCCGCACCCGGCCTCGTCCGGTACCGGCTATCTCACCATCGCGGCCTGGATGCAGATCATGGGCGAAAAGGCCGCGTGGGAGTTCATGGACAAGCTGCACGACAACATTGCGGTCTATACGCACTCGGGCTCAGCACCTTGCGTGCAGGCGGCGAAGGGCGAGCGCATGGCCGGCATCGGCTTCGACATGCGCGGCGCGCGTGAGAAGACCCAAGGCGCACCGATCGACATCGTGCTGCCGAAGGAAGGCGCGGGCTGGGAGCTTGAGGCCACCTCGATCGTGAAGGGCACCAAGAACCTCGAAATCGCCAAGAAGGTTGCCGACTGGGGCGCGAGCAAGGGCGCAAGCGAGCTCTATTCGAAATACTACGCGATCGTCGCCGAACCGTCGGTGAAGAACACGCCGCCGAACTACCCGGCGAATGCCGAGCAGGCGATGGTGAAGAACGACTTCGGCTGGATGGCCGAGAACCGCGACCGCATCCTGGCCGAATGGTCGAAGCGCTACGAGAGCAAGTCGGCGCCGAAGAATTGACGATGGCTGTCGTCCCGGCCAAGCCCGCGCGGCGGGCGCGAGCCGGGACCCATAAGCACGGGCCGTGGTATACGGGTCCCGGATAGCCGCTGCGCGGCTTCCGGGACAACAGTGGAGCGCGTGAGGGGGCCATGAACGAAGCGGTTGTCCAGTCCGCGCGCAGCACAGGCGATGCAACGGCCTCTCCGTTCCTCCGCGTCCGCGATCTCCACAAGCATTTCGGCAAGTTCACTGCGCTGAAGGACATCTCGCTCAACGTGAACAAGGGCGAGTTCGTCTGTTTCCTCGGGCCGTCCGGCTGCGGCAAGACCACGCTGTTGCGCGCGATCGCGGGCCTCGACCCGCAGAACGAAGGCATGATCGAGATCGGCGGCCGCGACGTGTCGAACCTGCCGCCGGCCGCGCGCGACTTCGGCATCGTGTTCCAGTCCTATGCACTGTTCCCGAACCTCACGGTCGCGGCGAATGTCGGCTACGGCCTGGTCAACCGCCGGACAGGACGTGCCGCGCTCGATGCGCGTGTTGCCGAACTGCTCATGCTGGTCGGCCTGACCGAGCACGGCTCGAAATATCCCGTGCAGCTCTCCGGCGGCCAGCAGCAG
>JBAVXH010000139.1:0-52410 GCA_049698215.1 Xanthobacteraceae bacterium
CGCTGGGGGCGCGGGCTCTGGCGCAGGCGGGACAAGCGGTGGCGGGGGCGAAGGAGGAGCGGGAGGCGATGGCTCCGGAGCGGGCGTTCCCGTCGCGCTCGATCTCAACGGCGACGGAATCAACATTATTCCGCGCGTGATCTCGACCGCCACCTTCGATCTCGACCACGACGGTTATCGCGAAAGAACGGCGTGGGTCGGTGCAACAGATGGCATCTTGACGATTGATCTGGCTGCGGATGGTTCGGCCGGACCTGACGGGCTCATCGATCAGGACCGAGAAATGGTCTTTTCCCGCTGGTCGACGTCGGCAACAACCGACATGGCGGCGCTCAGAGAGGTATTCGATACAAACCATGACAACAACCTGGACGCGGGCGATGAACGCTTCGGCGAGTTTCGGATTTGGCAGGATGCGAACCAAAATGGAGTGACTGACCCAGGCGAACTCAAAACGCTGGCGGCGTTAGGAATTGTCTCGATCGATCTCGTACCGACCTCGGATTCGCTGAGCCTGAACGACGGCACCCGTGTCACCGGACTATCCCGTTTCACGCGCGCCGACGGAACCAGTGGGTTGGCCGGCGACCTGACCATCGGATATGACACGGTGGGCTTCCGTGTCGCCGCCACGCCGACGGGCTACCGGATGGATTGGCAGGACGGCAGCTTCGATCAGTACTTCGTTGCCGCTGATGCAACCTCTGACGTCACGCTCAATCTGAGTTTGGCAAATTATTCTGGCGTCTTCGGAGAAGGCGGTAATGATTATTTCGTCGCGGCAAATGGGTTTGGAAACATCATTTTCGGTAACTCGGGAAATGACAGTATCTTCGGTGGTGACGGGGGAGATCTGTTAATCGGCGGCACCGGCGCAGACGTCATGGTCGGTGGCGATGGTGACGATACTATAGTCGCGGATGCTGCCGATTTGACGATTGACGGCGGGTCCGGCTTCGACATCGTAAAATTTGTCGGTGCGAATGGGGTGGCATTTAACTTGGCCGCCCATTCGGCGGAAGCCGTGACCGGCACCGATATGGCCGACGTATTTGACGCCTCCTCTTTGTCTTATTCGATTCTGTTCGGCGGCGGCGGAAACGATTCTATCGCAGGAAGTATCGCTGGAAGCCTCATTTCGGGAGACGAGGGCAACGATACGATCAGCGCCGGCGACGGTGGAGATTTCTTGATCGGCGGGTCAGGCGCGGATTGGATCGCCGGCAACGGCGGTGCAGATGCGCTATTTGGCGATGATGACGACGATATTCTGGCCGGCGGCGCCGGCGACGATACCCTGCAGGGCGGGACCGGCAACAATGTGATCGACGGCGGTGAAGGCACCGACACCGCGAGTTTCACAGGCGCAGCTTCAAGCTACCGGCGCGTTGCCGTCTACGGGCAGATCGTCGTCAGCGCGCTCAACGGCGGCGAGGCCGCCACGCTGAGCAACGTCGAAATCCTGGCATTCGCCGACCAGGCGCTCGCCGATTGGAGCTTGCAGGTGCCGCGCTGGTTGGCCACTGGTGCGACGGGCCCGCACCCGGCCGGCTCGCTCCCGGTCTCGACCGGCGATTTCAATCACGACGCCACGAACGACGTGCTCTGGTTCAATGCCGCCAACGGACATGTCGATCTGTGGAAAATCGCGGGCGGAGGCTGGGCCGGCAGCCAGGAGATCGGTTCGTACCCGGGCGGGGTGCAGCTTGCTGCAAGCGGCGACTTCAACAATGACGGCACCGACGATGTCCTTTGGTATAATCCGGACAACGGCGACACCGAGCTTTGGAAGATCTCAAACGGCCAATGGGCCGGCAGCGTCTTTGTTGGCGCGCATCCGCTCGGCTGGCAGCCGGCCGGCGCCGGAGACTTCAACGCCGACGGCACCAGCGATGTGCTTTGGTACAATCCGGGCAACGGCAATGCCGATGTCTGGATGATCTCCAACGGTCAATGGGCGGGCAGCGTCCAGGCCGGAACCCATCCGCTGGGATTCAAGCTCGCCGGCGTAGGTGACTTCGACCACGACGGCACCGACGACATGCTCTGGTACAATCCGGACACGGGCGACGTCGACCTGTGGAAGATCTGGAATGGGCAATGGGCGGGGAGTGCCGGCATCGGGTCGCGCTCGGCCGGATGGGCGCCCGCAGGCATCGGCGATTTCAATGCCGACGGGACCAGCGATCTCGCGTGGTTCAACGCATCGACCGGCGGCCTCGAGGTTTGGTTGATTGCCAATGGGCACTGGGCCGGGACGGTGAACATCGGAGCCCATCCCCTCGGCTGGTCACCGGCCGGCATCGGCGATTTCGATCACAACGGTGTCAGCGACATCCTGTGGCGCGAGGCGAGCACAAACCGCGTGGAGACCTGGTTGCTTGCCACCGATATCGCGGGCGGATCCGGCAATGACGCGCTTGCCGGCGGCTTTGGAGACGACACCCTGGGCGGCGGCGCCGGAAACGATCTGCTCGACGGCGGCGGCGGCGATGACCGCTTCATCTTCGCGCCGGGCAGCGGCGCGGACACCGTCGCTGGCTTTGCCGCCGGCGCCAACAGCGACGACAGGATCGACCTGACCGCGTTCACGGGCATCCGCACCCTCACCGATGTCCTTACCCGAGCCACGCAAGTCGCGTCCGACACGGTGATCAACCTCGGCAACGGCGACACGATCACGCTGCAAGGCGTCAACAAGACCACCCTCAACATCGACGACTTCGTGGGGCTCGCCAACATCGTGGTCGGCGATTTCAACGGCGACGGCCGAACCGACATCCTGGGCATCAACGGCAGCGGGGTGCTGCACCAGTGGCAGATGAACGGCACGGCGGTGACCGGCGGCGGCGCGGTGTTCTCGTTGCCGTCCGGCTGGCACATCGCCGGCGTCGCCGACTTCAACGGCGACGGCAAGGCCGGCATCCTAGGCGTCCACGACAACGGCGCGCTGCACTTGTGGGAGATGGACGGCACGTCCACCATCGCAGGCGGCTCGGTGTTCTCATTGCCGGCCGGCTGGCACATTGGCGGCCTCGCCGATTTCAATGGCGACCACAAGGCCGACATTCTAGGTATCAGCGACAGCGGTGCGTTGCACCTGTGGGAGATGGACGGCACGTCCACCATCGGCGGCGGTTCGGTGTTCTCGTTGCCGGCCGGCTGGCAATTAGCCGGGCTCGCCGATTTCAACGGCGACGGCAAGGCCGACATCCTTGGCATCAGCAACACCGGTTTGCTCTGGCAGTGGCAGATGGACGGGGCATCCACCATCGGAGGCGGCGCCGTGTGGCAGATGCCCGCAGGCTGGCACGTCGCCGCCCTCGCCGACTTCAACGGCGATGGCAAAGCCGGCATCCTAGGCATCAGCGACAGCGGCTTGCTACACCTGTGGGAAATGAACGGCACGACCACCATCGGTGGCGGAGCGGTTTTCTCGCTGCCCTCCGGCTGGCACCTTGGCACGGTTGGCGACTTCAACGGCGACGGCAAGGCCGACATCCTGGGCGTCCACGACGACGGCAGGCAACATCTGTGGGAGATGGACAACGTCACCCCGATCGACGGCGGATGGGTTTTTTCACTGCCGCCCGGATGGCAAGTCGCTTGAGGCAGCGTGCCGCGTTCATGTCGTTCCAGCGCCGTGGCAGGTAGTAGTCTCAGAGGCGAGTGGTTGATTGTTCACTCTTACCTGCGAGCAGTTGGTAACCGGCCGCCTGCCCCGCGCCCATCGGTAACCGATGAACCAAACTCGGGGCCGGGTCGCGCAAAACCTGGAATTCTCAATTCGACTGAAGCGAGCCGTGCAGCTTGGCAGATCCTAACCTGACTGGCCGCATTCCGCCTTAGAACCCGGATCACGGCGTACGTTCCTCACCCACGCTCGTTGCACGGCACACGTCTAAGCTTCGTGGCGAAACGCGACAATAACACCTGTTTATGCTTCACCCGCCGCTCTCCATTACCCAGAATTATCGGGTCTTCTGCCTAGAAGGGGCGTATCTGGCCCCTCTGCGCCACGCTGCGGAAAGGGCCGTGAGCCCCCGCGTCTCGTAGAAACGCTTCGCGACTCCTGATCAGCAAATCGGGCGTTCGCGGATCCAGCGAATAGGCCTAGGCCGCCAATTCTGGCCTCCAACCAGCTGGCACCTCAACCAGCATTCGCCTGATTTGCAGTGGTCAAGAAAATTGAAGTCGACCATTCACGGCCCCACTCGCAGACCCGGGCGTCAACGCAACTCAAGTCACTGCTCGACAACTCATACAAGTAGGCTCTCGGGCATCTACTCCGACGCGGCAATCAACGATTCCATGAGAGGGACGTCCATATTTGATTCGATCAGACTTTTCCCAATCGTGATAAGCTCCCTGACTATCTCTGAATGATTCTCGCTACCTCCTGAGGTAAATGCGAGGATCGGCCGGATGATCCTAACAACCTCTGACGTTACCTTGGCCGCGTCAATCAAAGTATAAAGGTCGATCGGTTCTCCGATCGATGCCGCTAATGCGTGTACCACCGTCTTGTCGTGATCCGACCCGCCATCCAGCGCCAAACAATCAACAATATGACGTAATGCAATCCTACACTTTTCTGGTGAATTTCCTGCAACCAATTCGTCCAACAACGAATCAACACCATAAGCGATCGCCATCGATTCGGACGTCGGAATATATCCTCTATGCCGCTCGCCGCTGCGTCTCGTTAGTACCTCAAGATGAAAGCTTCTCAACGCTCGATTCCCGATATTCCGGACCAGATCGACGTCGAGCGCGGCAACCGCTCTCTCCGGCGAACCGCCGTTCGGTCCGTCGGCGCCCATTCCCGCGGGCTCAGTACAAACCGCCGCGATTCCGGCAAGCAAACTGACTGTATGGGCACGCGTATATCCCAACTTAAATCGAGCGAGATTATCGATAGTTAGGAGCCGCTTACCTTGATTTAAGAATTCGACAAAGGCGCCTACAACCGATCGTGAGGTAACGCCACCGAAAGTCTCGTCCGCATTAACTACAAACTGTGCATTTTCAATAAAGGGGTGGTCGGCTGTGGCTAGTGCGATCCATTTAGGAAAGTCATAGCTTATACGACGCTCTCCGCTTGGAACAACAAGTACGTTAATCTTACCTCCTCTAAGCTGTCGCTCGGCGACTTCAGCTATGAATGTATGTGGCCCGCCGCTCACCGTTCGAGGCGGCAGTGCTCCGGTCATTATTACGCCGCTTTGGCGTGACCGTACCAAGCAGAGGCGGCCTTTTGGCGCCATTCTATCCGGGGGCAGGAACGGCTGGGCCTCCTCTGTTCCTTCGATTTCTTCTACGCGGAGCTTGTGACCAATCCTGAGTTGGTTGATCTCTTGTCTCGCTTTTGACTCTTCAAGCAAAGAAACCCCTTCATCCGGCATCACTCGCGCGGGGACCCGCCTGTTGTAGTCGCCGAATACAGCGACTGCTTGGGCCAACGTCAATGGCGCAGCAGCTGCTCGCTCTGCAGACAGCCAGCGCAACGCTTGATCATTGATGCTTACGCAAAGTAGGCCGTGGAATCGACCGTCCTCAAAGCCCGGTAATCCAATAGGGCGCACGGACGCAGACGCGCCTAGAGGTGATCCGGTTCCAACCCCGTATCCGAACTTCGTGCGATGAACCCATATCCGGGTCTTCTGCTCTCTTAAATAATTAATTATCGTTCCGCGTCGCTCGTCGGATGCTCCAAGAACCAAACGGTCGCTTGGCATTGCAAACGAACACGCTCCTACACCAAGCATCACCCATCCGGAACCCGGAATTTGACCGAGCACCTGAGCGAGCGCGATCTGTCCTTCTTTTAGCCGCGGGTCTTGGTAACGTCGAGTAAAATACAAAGTTGGGCGCCGCCCGTCCTCATTTTGGACGACGGCGGGTCGGTAAATACCTTCGACAGTGACCGGAAGAACTCCACCCGCAATTTCTATCCTCTCAAGAAGCTTCGCCGAACTGATCGACAAAAACTCGTTCCTACCCGCCGATATCACCGGCTTCATGACCGTATCGTCCGACCAATTCCAGTTCTTGTCGGGCAAGAACCTCCATTCCTCCAATCCGAAGATTTCTACCGGTGCACTCGTCCCCTTCACGAGCAGGACTGTTGCGCCGTACATGCGTCGATCGTGCGATGGAGCCGCCTCTACATTGATGTCTCCGCCAATCAGCGCAAGGTTTGGAAGATTTTTCGGATCTGTGGAGGGAATGGAGACCGTGAATCGCCCCTCGCCATAGATCGCCGCACCGGCGGATAAATCAAGACCCGTTCGCCGCAAGATCGCACCGATAGGTCCGAAAGCATTGCGAATTCCGTGATCCCAGTCCAGCAAGATCCGCTCCGGCGCATAGCGATCAGATTGCGGAAGTTTGCGGACGGTTGCTTGGTCGCCAGGTGCAAAGAGGTGCCAAGCCAGCGAACTCAATGACACCGTATCGCCGTTGCGCTGCCAACTGATCATCTCTGGTGGAACTTCCACTATGCGGCCGGGAAGCAATTCCAAGAAAAGGCCGGCGTGCTCACCTGCTGGCTCGTCTCTCGGGACACCGGCGACTGCACATTGAAGGTCGGCCAGCTCACCCTCCGGTCTGTCGATGAGATGAAGAAGCAGATTCTTGTAACCAATCGACCGCTCAGAAAGCTCATCATCAGAATATCTTAAAGTAGCAATGCCCCTTTTGATAGAAAAAAACAAAGGTCCTGCGAGGGCACTCATAGGTGCTATTTCCGGATTGTTCGAAACTACCCCCCCAGTCCGATCATCCGTCTTCCAATCAATTGTTGTCTCATCGTGATATTTCCAAGCTGAGTGTTCCACAAGCTTCGTCAGTGCCTTGGCTGTCTCGTCGCGGAAGCTGAGATAAGCCCAATCCGTTCGAAAATCACTTAGCTTGCTGGAAGCGCTTGAAAGTGCTTCAGCCAATACCTCGTAACCGCAATATTCACTCTTATCTAGCTGGGCTGGCATATCCGCTGACCGGAAACCGCCATTTCCATCAATCGTGGCATCCAGATGCGTGACCCTCAATCTGCCGGCATATATCTTCTTCGTAAAATCCGGGGTAATTGTAACGATCGCCTGCTGCTCCTCGGTTTGCTCAACTTCATCCAACCATGCCAGTTTTGGGTGGGGAGTGGACATAAACGACATCCAATCCCGGAGAGCCGGCAAGGTGTATTGCTGCCGCTCGTTCCTGACGGCGCCGTCTCCAGCGGAGCGAGGCGCCAACATCCGAAGATGGGCCCGCAAGCCTGGAAAATCGCCAATGGTAAAGGAGTCCGCCGCGCGCGTTAGATCGCGAATGTCAGTGAACGGGGGCGTTTCACGCGAAAGATTCTGCATCGGCAGAGCCACGACCGGTCGGCGAGCCGATGTGTACCGGATGTCGCTGTAGGTCGCCCGCGCTATGCGGTACCGAGTATCGATTTGCGGATCTGTCAGCTTGTCGCTCTTTATTGGAACAATGCGAACGACATCTCCGCGAAGCATGGAGCCCGGCATGTCCAACGAACTCGGCGCAAGGTCGACGACGATACCGGGTCGCAGCTCGAATCTATATCTGTCACGCGCCTCATCGGGGAACCCCGCATAGATCGCAAAGATGCCGCCCTCCGAATGAGTGTGAAGAGCGTCCAAGATTTCCGACTGCCGCGGCGGCGTTCCATCACGGATGTAAATGATGAATTTGCCCTTCACCACCCTGATGCGGACCATGACGTAGCGACCATCGGCGTCGCCCTGCAATTCCCGTTGCAGCCTGACCAGGGTATCTTCCGAATACGAGAAATGTCGTCTGGTGACGAGAAAATCCGTGTAGCGCCCGTCTCTCCTTCGTGCAAACTCCGGGCCGATGTCATTAGGGTGTAATCCGGGAATTGCGCTGAGATCGATTGCGATATCATTCTCACCATATCGGTTGACTTTATCGGTCAGTACGAAGAGACGATCCCGGCCCCGCAAGCAGCCGGCGCCATTGCGCGGCGTCAAATCCAGCCGCGTGTAATTAAAACAAACGTCTTGCCCAAACGACTTGCTATATGCACTTGTGTCGAAACGCCCCAGTATGATGCCTTCCCAGGGCTCCCCGGATTCTCCGGATTCTTGTTGAGCGCGCTCCCTGATCACCTGCATTCCGACAGCGTCCAGCCGAGCGCGCGGAACGTCGAAGCGGCGCCGTGCATCAGCTGACGCTCTTGCTTCGAATCCCTCGATATACGCAATCTCCGGCACCCCGCGGGACAGCATGCGTACATGAATCGTATGGACGATGCGATCCTCCTTGGCTTGAAGGTAAAGGCTGTGCGCAACGGACAGCCCGACATTCTCTATCGACAACAACACCCCGTCCTGCGGATCTTGAGGGGTTCGCTTCCGGTCGATGAACTGAAGACCCGTGATACGATCTCCATTGTAGAATCGGAGGTCGCCGCTCTGAATCGCCTTTTCTTTGAAGCGAAGCCTGGACTCGGGAACGGCGACCCAATGGCCGAAACCCCATTCAAAGATGTGCTCTCGTTTGATCCCTTCCGTCTCCGGGCGAGAAGGCGTGCGGCATCCTGCGTAGAAAAGGCGAAACCGGGAATATTCCAGCTTTATCGTCTTATCACTCTCGCGATCAAGTGCTTCCCAGAGGTCTTCCAAAGTAAGGGGCGGAGCATCGACATAGGATACGTGTGGTGGCGTTTGGCTGATCAGAACTCCGCGAGCATCGCTTTTGATGAACTGAGATTTCAACGGCCGATCCAAGACGTGAGAAACCTTGCCTACTCCGACGGGCAGGCCTAGGGGGAAGAGCCGACGCAAGGTGACGTGCAGTTGCATGCGACCATCGTCGCCATCGTGATTCCCCTCCAGGAGCTTCCGGGTTTCGAGCCAAAGGGCGAGCTGCCGCGATCTCGCTTCCTCCAAACTTAGATCGCCTGCGGAGTCTTTCCGGAGCTGTCGGCGTACAGGCTGGGGACGGTGTGCCACGGGCTGAAGCCGCAACTCCCGCCGAAGCTGATACCGCTCAGATTCCGCTCCGGACTTGCCGGTCGCGCGGACAAAAAGATTAATTCCAACCAGATCACCTTCCGCAACTGACCGTCCGTCGTATGATTGGCCGCACAGAATGGCGAGGTCGTCGCTCTCCGACGTGCCAAGTTCAAGGCGCACTCGTGAAGGATTGGAACTCTTGTTTCCGCCTCGTGCTTGCGGGACATTCGACTCGCGAAGGAACCTCTCCCAGTCGCACAAGGGGTCCGATCGCATTCCCGGTTTGGGCCTTGCCCTAAACACTCCTTGTTCGACTTCGAATATCTCGCATACCCGACCGTTGAAGTTTGCTTCCCCGATGTACCGGTGAATCTCCTGCCCCGCTGGCTCGTTCTCGTCATGCTGCCAGAGGGCCTCCGCATAGATCAGCGGGACATCGAGTAGGGCTGACACGGCGGCGCCCTGTCGCGTAACGATGATTCGCGTACCCTGGGACAGGATCCGACGGCGCTGGCCCGAGCCAGATCGCTGGAGTTCTCCGAGATTCCGTATCTCGAGCGATTGCTCAGTAATTGGACCGGATCCACACCAGGCAACGATCGCAGTCGTGACACGTTCGGTGCCGGCGTCCGGTATGGCTACAAGAATGCCTATCGCGCAATCACCAATGAACGCGCGATCGGGAATTTCAGTTGGATCGATATCGGGCAGGATTGGCCAACGATTCCAGTCTACTTTGGTGATCTCGACCCATCGGGCTCGAATTCCCTCGAGAGGCTCAAGAAGCGGCCGCATTGAAAGGCTTTCGGCACGCACAAATATGTGAAGATTATAAGCAGTGTATGCCGAAACTTGACCGGTATTGTGGACGCTCCGTTGATACTGCTCAACTCGCAGGTGCTGGCTGGGGGCTAAATCCCGAATCTCGGAAACAACCCGCTCCAGCCCATTACCCACATCGAGACGGTTTTCTTTTACGCGGTCTCCCCGAATCGTCGCCGAGCGCGGGTCCCAGCTATCCGAATCCAGCAGTACCCTGAACTGGCTCTCACCGCGGCCTGCCGACCCTGCGACCAGGTTAACCTGGATTTGGCGCGGAAATCCGGGCACGCCCATTTCACCGAGCTTTGCGAACATCGTTCCAAGGGCTGGATCTCTTGTCGCGCTCAGGAGAAATTGAGCGGTTTCGTCGTCGGCGGCGTCATTTGCCTGGACCGCCGCGAATAAGTCGCGCCAACGTAAGTTTCGATCGTCGAACGGCAACACGAGATCAGGCGGGTAATTTATCGCGCCTTTCGCCAGCGAAACTGTCGAATGGCTCAACTTGAGCCGCGGGCCTTCTTCGCCCACAGCCACCTCGACGCCGATCAGCAATCCGGACGGCTTCAGGCCCCGCTCAACACTGTCTTTGAGTTTTTCCAGAAGGGTCTCTCGCGACTCCGCGGTGAAGTCTGCCTCAAGAAAGAGCCGATACCGTTGGCTGGGGAGCACCTCGACAATGATCGATTCTGTTTCCCCGGACAAAGTCCCCGCCACCTGCTGCAAACAGAGGATGGTGGGTTGTTCGGGTGTCCCCGGGGCATAGTGGTCGAGAAGCAAATCGACAAGATCGAGCGTCAACGCCTCGTGACTTGCCTGTACCGCTCTGTGGTCGGCTTCCTCCTCTGGAGGTCCATCAACATAGATTGAGAAGATGGCCTCACCCAGCAAGCCGTGGAAGGCAAGAAAATTGGAGGTCCGCTGCGACCATTCGAGAACCCGGCCGTCTTTGCTCAATCTGGCGCGCAACTTCTTCTGAGAATTTTGCGGTGCTTCCAGCCAGACCGTCGCTTGCTCCCGCACTGGGTCGGTTCTGGGCTTCAGCGGCGTAACCCCGCGGATCTCATCCGGCCGAATCGGATGCTTTCGGTCGAACGGGCGACACCTAACGGCCGCATAGGCGCCCAATCGAAAGTCCGCGGCTTTGGCGCGAACCTTGATGGCATGTGAATTGGATAACGCAACATTCAGATTCGAAGTTGCCCCCTCTTGAGCGGCCGCTAGGATCACGCCCACACACTCACGTTCCCGTCTGGAGATCAGGTGTGGATTAGAGAAAAGATTGAGGGCCGTACCGTTGGACTCGGCCGGATCAACAAGCAGCGCTCGCTCACTGTTCCTATCGACGGCGACTATGGCCGCAATCGCATGACTTGATCGGTCATTGAGATTTGAAAGGCGTATCCGACCCCTAAGGTCGGTCTCCGTATCAACCGGTGAGCCGATGCTGGGGCGGCGTTTTCCCAGGGCAACATCTCGTTGCACTCGACCGTCGCCGATCAGTCGTGCTGCTGCATCCTTTTGATCTCCACGAGTTGCAGTGATGCAGCTGGCAAACAGGCGGTCGACCCATCGTTGGCGCCACCACTGGTCACGCCTGGAATCCGGATCGACCGCTTCCGCCACGGGATCGCCGGTAATGCGCCACCGGTATTGCTGCAAGATCTGAAATTGAGCGTGGCGCGTATCGTATTGTCGCTGCGTCGTGACCGGCTCGCTGCAAATACTTCGCACAAGGAGCCGCAGGTCCAATGCTTGGCCGAATTCAACGACGCGCGAGAAAGCAGCAATGAATAAATCCCGATCCGAAAATGTTCCGTCACGGATCAATTCGATGAGGCGAAGCCGCAGGAACCGGTCCATGGGCGTCCGCTCCCTAACCCGGGAAAGCGACTCTTGCAGATCATCGATCCATTGGCTTCGAAGACTCTCGTCGCAAGTCGGATCGTGCATTGCCGCCGCAACGCGTTGGCATCCGCGGGCCAGGGCACCTGTATCCCAAATCTCACTCTCGGCGAGGTTAGGTAGATGCCAAGCGTCCGCCGACTCGGTTGGGGTAAGCAAGAGCTGCCGATGAGGTACTCTCCAGGACTTCTTATCACGTACGGAGGACAGCCCATCCTCGATCCACTCGGTGGTAGGCGGCATCGGCGACACAAGGTACCGCTGCAGCATTTTCTTCAGGAACCGCATTCGCCGGTCCGAAAGTCGCTTCTTGCCCTGAACCAGCGCTGTAACGTCTCGAGCCAGAACCAACCAGCGTCGTCGCCCCCCGTCATCGCTCGCGGCGATCATCGCATACTCTATTAGCCGCAGGGCGCTGGAGACCAATCCGTCGCGTACGGCTTCGGCGTCATCCCCCTTGACCATCAACCCTTCGGGAACTGGATCGATTAACCGCTCCTTCTGAGCGGCCAAAATGATCTCGAAGAACGACTCTGGGGAAGGATACTGGAAACGTCCGCCGGCACTTTTTTCCAGGCTGGCGGCTAACACCTGCATGAGAGTCGCGGCATTGCGTCCAGCGACGTCTCCGATCTTGGCCGGATCGTGTTGGCTAGCGTTTCGGTCCCACATCCGGAGGGCATGCAGCACATGCGCCGTGAAGTATCGCCAGCGCGACGTGCCGTCGGCGCGGTTCGCGGCTGTCAACAGAAGGCGCGCGGCGAAATGAGCTGCGGTCAGACAACGCAGCAATTGGCTCGTTCGGACTTCATCGGTTTCCTGCGAGCCGTCGTCGGCGGTTGATTGTTCAACGTGCGCTCTCCGCTGATGAAGCGGCGCAACGATCCACGGTGATAACGCCGTCCAGTGGCCAGCAAACCGGGACGGTGATCCGTCTGCGATAACAACGAACCTGATCCGCGAATCCATTTGAGTCGCGAGTCGTTCATAAATTGCACGAATTTCATCAAGCTGCCCCCTGCTCGGTACCGGGATTGGACGCTTCGCATCCGGCCATCGAAACACCCGAGGCAACCAAAGCAAGGCAAGCCGCCGGCCTGCTTCGTCAGGGTCCATCCCCAGAAAAGCCTGCCAAATACTATCCTGCCAGAACGTCAGCACGTTTGGTTCGTCGGCTATTACGGTTGTCGCACTTTTACCAAAGCGCGCAGCCAACGATCGCCATTGCTTGAAGGTGATCAGTTCTTCGTACAACGAATCTATGATCCTCCTGGCACTCAGACGTCGCCTCTTCGGCTTGAATACAAATTGCAGTGTCACCCAGCGAGCGATGAGGTCGGGTGCCGAAAGCAACTGTCGTGCAGAGCACCGCAATATCGCGTCTTCAATCTCGTCAGGGGCCGCGAATGTTGGACTTTCCAAGCACAAATCCAAAACTAGCAAGAAACACCATCTGCCGAGACGGCCCTCAAAGGCGGCCGTGAATAAGATTTCTAATGAAGGTGTCGCTTCGTGCTCCTCATCGGCGCCGCGCCCGAATGCACTCGCAACGAGACCGGGCGCTTCTGCTGCGGAAGCAAGCGCCAAGGAAAACAGCAAAGCCTCGATAGCGTAGTCTTCAATATCGATATACGACACCGGAAACTCGACTACCGAAGGCTGCGTCAACCCACGCGCAACCCGCTCAAGCAGCGGGAATGTCTCGCCTGGAGGAAAGCCCTTCGCGAAGGTTTGAATTGCAGCCTCTAAAGGCGTCCGAACGCTGTCGGCGGCTCCTTCGATGATGGGGTCAATGATATGACTCAAGACGCGGCCGGCCCGCTCCGGGCCTAATAGCCGCAACTGGCGTACTACATCGGGTAAGGTGTAGATATGCGCCCAGCGCTCCAACAGCGCGATCTCGTCGATGGCTCGGGAGGCATCGGCACTGCGCGTACCGCTCGGGCGGCGTAACACATCGATAATCGTTAGAAACAAGTTCATTTCACTCGGCGAGAGACCGAGCTGGGTTGCGAAGTACCAATCAGGAAGCAAACTCATTGCCATTTGCTCGCTATCGACGTTTAGCACCGCACAAAGGGTAACAACGCGCGCCCGCGCCGCCACAGATCAACCGGATATCCTGACCATGGCGACGGCACGGCGCAAATTTCCGATCTCGTCACCAAACCTACGGCAGCGCGTACCACGGCGTCTGCAGAAACGAGAGCTTCGACCGAGGAGCTCAGGACTGGTAACCCGACCAGTGCAATTCTGAGCTCAGTATTAGGACCGGAGGCGTCAATAATCTCGCCTGCGCGTTCCGCATCGCCTAGTGTCGGGATGGTAGGCTCACGGACAAATAGGCCCGCTAGGTCCGCGATGCGGCACGCCTCCGCGCTTGCTTTTCTCAGGAACACTCTGAAGTCGGCGACAGATTGATTGCCGCATACCCATTCACACAGCGCCCGCAGGTCATCCGTCAAGAACTTCGATTTGGAGAGAAGCGCTTGCACGGACTGAGGGCGCAACCGAGGATCGCGTGACGCACGAAGCAGCCGAATAAGCTCGTGTTCCCCTCGCGAGAGATCGTAAGCCTCTGTTGAAACTTGAGTCCCGTCGTCGGCGAGTGACCCTTGGAGCGCACGGTAGGCGCTCGCCGAGTAGCCATGCACAGCAACGTCAATTTGAAGGCCCTGCACCAGTTCAGATAAGCGATCCAAATAAGTATTTGCATCGCCCTGGCGACCTTCGTCCAGAGCGAAGATCAGGACATTGCCTGCTTTGCGCTCCCCTTTTTGGCTCAGCAGGATCGCTCGAGCCGCTTCTTCAAGTTGTTCCATCGAGACGTCATCGGTACTCTCGATCGGCCAAATGACTCCTAGAGCTTCGGATTCGGTGCATGCCGGCAGCTGCACTGATCCCCACGTTCTCCAGCGGCGGCGTCCAAACCGATCGGCCGCGGCTCGATCCAAGAGTAACTCGGTCTGAATGCATGAGTCCAACAATACACTTGGCCGCACGCCCACCGTGACGGCAGCAAGCGAAGTCCGGTCCAACGCAAGCCGCATCACTATGTTTTCGGGCCATGGCCTTCGACGCGTGCTCGGTGCAACAATTGGTAGGCCTGGGATGCATGGCACGACAGGGACCTGTAGTTCGCCGTGAGATGCTTGCATCGAGCACGGCGTCTCCGGCGATATGCTGAAAATCCCGCTCTTTGGCTTTGCCGCAATGTTCAGCAGTCCAGCGGTCAGAAAGGCACGTGCAAATGATGCTGCGCTGCGGCATGCATAAGCCGTCCATCGTGCATCGCGTTTGAATCCTACAACGTCGCTAATACCGCGGATCGCCAAGATCGGCAGCTGGCCCCTGGAGCTGCGGGCCGCCTCGTAAACGCCCGGAAACTCCATCTCGACGGCGTTCAAATCGCGATTGCTGCTCAGCCACGTCTTCAGCAGCTCCGGGTCTTTCACGAGAACGTTCGCAGCAGCGATTGCGCCTGCAACGGCGCGTGGTTGTCGTTGCCTTTCGGGAGAACCGAAACTCTGCTCAAGCGACTCGCGAACCCTCTTGTTCCAGGCTTCATCGCCCTGGAAATTGGCGTCCGCGAAATCGACCGGAGGCCGTGGCTGACCAATCTTTTGCTCACTGTTCCAATCGCCCAACTCTTCGCGAGCGGCCTCGAGATCCGAAATTGCCGATTGCACAAGGCGATGAACGGGACCTCCCATATTGGTGTATTCGCCGATTCCACCGGGCAACGCAGCCCGCACACTGAAGTCGTGCAACCGGGTCGCGACGACAACATCGCCAAGCGTGAAATCATCGTCGGGTCTTGCACCCCCGATACCAATCAGAACCAAGCACGTTGGGTTCAGCTCGTTGATGAGGTCGTTTGCCGCCTGCTGCGCAGGATTCTGACCTTGCTCGGGGGTTCGGATAATAGCGGCACTACACTTGTCTCCCGCAGAGGTCTCGAAGGCCGCGATGCGGTAATTTCTTTCGCCTCTCGCCAGCCATTTTGGCTTAAGCTGATCGATCACTGCACCAAATTCATCAGCACGAATGGTGATTATGCCGAAGTCAATTTGGCCGCTAACCCTGCTCAATTCGATTAGGGAGGAGCTACTCACGCGCTGTCCCTGTGGTAGTCAACAGGGCTGAGAAATGTGAGCTTGTATCTGGCACACGACAAGAGAAGCGACTCCGCCGAACAGATTTCTCGTTCGTTTGTACTGTGTTAGATCAATCTATACTGTACGTTACACAATCATGGCTTGCAAGGAGGCGCCAATCCAGCGGCTAACTCTGCCATCCGTGAGGGGAGTGGCAGCAAATGGCGGTCCTGGTGTGTGTCCGGCGGAGCAACGCCAGGAGAAAAGGTGCTTGCGGTTCCGTAAGCGTATTCGAACCAGATGTCAGCTCGAACGCGTGATTTCCGAGATCGAGGCGGCGCCCGGGCTCCACTTCGAGGCACGCACATTGCGCTTCGGCCAGCTACGCCAAACGGGAAGCATAATCCGAAGTTATGTTTGATGGGGTCCCGCGTCGATTGGAGCGACATCCTAATTCAATAGTTGATTGCAATTCAGGCAAGGAGAGATTGCCGATGGTGGTCGACGACGCGGCGAAGACTTGGGGTAACTTGGCTGAGTAGATATTCGCTTGCTCTGCATGAGTTCTGGACTATAGCTCACCAGCGGACATCAAATCCTAGGCCGCCTTGAGAGCGGTCTTAACCTCGCCGCGACCGATCAGCTTGGAGAAACGGCGATAGTCCGAATGCTCGAACCGCCAGCGACCGGCAGCAATCGCAGGATGGACGCCCGCTTTCTCCGCAGCCTCTAGCACTTCCTCTGTGCTGCTGTTTTTATCAATCTGCTTCCATATAGCAGGAGGGATAAGAGCGTTGCGCGCGAACGAATCCGCCTCGGCTTCGATGACCTCCGAGCTCGTTACATCCAAATCGTCCAGGATCACCTGTCGATCGCGGCTCAAGTGGGAGACTACATGGGCGAACTCGTGCAATAGCGTGAACCAGAAATTATCTAATCGATCATGGCGAAGAGTTAGCGCAATGATGGGAACACCATCACTTCGGCACATCGCTGCGCCATCAAGAAACGTTCCCGGTAAGTGTTCCAGCGTGACCAAGACAATTCCCATACGATGTAAAGCAGCCACGAGCTGATCGTGCCAGTCGGGCAATATGCTCAACTGTGCCAGTTGTCGCGCTGACTTCTCCGGCTCCCGGATCTTGGTCTTCTTGATAGCGATCTTTTCGGCCTGGACCAAAGTAGCCGCACACCATGCTTCGAGCGCTGCCATGTCCGTCTTGGCGTTGGTGCGCTCAGTCCTGGTCTTGCGCAACATGGCGACAGCCGGAGCTGAAGCCTTGGAACGCGACAAAAAGCCGGCGAGATTCTCTTTGGGTCTGATCACGCCAAGCCTGCGCAGCTTCCGCTCGGCCGCTATTGATGTATTCGACGGACCAACCGCCGGCTCGTGCTTTGACGAACCAATCAGAGAAGTCACTGGAATGCCCAGATGCTGGTGCAGCGCCCTGATCTGGTCGACGGTGGGCTGTCGCTGACCGTTAAGTATTTCCGACACTCGCGACTTGCTTCCGAGGTATGGGATCAGATCGCGTTGTGACAGTCCGGTTTGTGCCATGCGAAACTTGATCGCCTGCGCAGGCGTGGCTGCTTCGATGGAATGCCGGACCCGCTCCCATCGCTCGATGAGAGCTTGCAGCACCTCGAGCTCATCACGGTCCTTCTGGCTGTCGTGCCCGAACAATACGGCGGCACGCTTTAGCGCGGATTGATAATCCTCGTTCGTGCGTATCGGTCGAACTGTCATGCTGCCTTGCTCCCTGTCTTGCGAGCCCGCGCGCCGCGCGCTGCACCCGCATACTCGATAAGAATCATCTGTGCCGTGCAGTCGGCGACCAGATCGACCCGATAGCCGTGGTTGAGCGGAATCCGGATCTTGATGCCCTCGATCACCGCGGAGGGAAAAAAGTCGGCGATTTCAGCCATCGATTGCCATGTGCCGGCCTCAAGTTCTGCAACGAGAGCCGGTACCGCGCCACCAAGGATGTCGCCGGCACAATCCGCAAGTTCGTTCAACTTCGATATTCCCATCAGCTTCATGGCAAACCACGGCTCCGACACACACAATGGTTCCCAAATGTGGGACGACCATTGCGTTCGACCTCGCGCCGTGCCATAACAGAATCGGCGTTCCCATAAGTGGGACTAACATGCAGAACCGCCGGGGCCAAGGGTTTGTTCGCCCTCCCGGAAGCGGGCTCCGGGGCGTCAGCGCCGCGCAACCAAGGGCCAAAGACAACAATCGCCCCGGCGAAACAGGCATTTCTGCCCTTATGGAGACTAAAAATGTCTAAGAAGGGATCTGGCGGCCACTACCGGAGCGCCATCAGCGGCCGGTACGTGACCACCCAGCACGGCAAATCGAGTCCCCGCACGACCGTGCGGGAGAAATAAAGCACCGCGAACCGGTACGTAGCGACGGGGAGCCGCTATCCCGACCGCTACTCACAGTGCCTTCAGAGGCCGTCGCTCAACGGCTGCCAGCGGCTTTCGAGGAGATGGGCTCCGATGCGGAAGAACATTGTCGTTTACTCAGATGGAACTGGTCAGGACGGGGGTGTGCGTCCCGAGCAACGGGTCAGTAACATCTACAAAATGTTCTGCGCCTCGAGGGTGTCATTCGAGAACGCCATCGATCCGCGAGAACAGGTCACGATGTATGACGCTGGGCTTGGGACCGACGTTGGTGCAACCGCACTGACCGCTCCAGTGCGCTTCGTGCAAAAGCTTCTCTCATCAATTGATGGACGCGGCATCACTACGAACATCGCCGACTGCTACACGTTCATCATTAATCATTACGAGCCCGGTGATCGGATCTACCTGTTCGGCTTCAGCCGCGGCGCGTATACGGTGCGTAGCCTGGCGGATCTGCTCAGGCTGTGCGGCGTCCCTACCAAGTCGCCGGACGGGCCTGTCCCCCGCTTCCGCTCGGCCATCCGGAAGATCGCCGAGGAAGCGACACTAAACGTGCTTGAGCACGGTGCTGGTCGTCCCAGGAAGGACTTCGAGGATGAGCGTGATGAACTCGCACGTCGCTTCCGTGAGAAGTACGGATCTCACCACCTTTCCGGCGAGCAGCAGCGATCGAACGTCGCGCCGTACTTTGTGGGGGTGTTCGATACTGTCGCGGCGCTGGGGGCGACGGGGCCGAGGAGATTTCTAATCCAGCTGGGCCTTTACGCGCTGATAGCACTAGGTGGGTTGGCGCTCGGGCTTGTGCTTGGTCTTCTCGGCAGTGTCATGTTTGATGCCTCCTTCTGGCGGGTACTTGGCGTAACTGAACTCCTGTCGCTACTGGCGGGCATGTCGTGGCTGCAGCTGAAGCAGCGTCGTGACGTGAAAAAGACAATCCACGACTATCCGAAGCCAGGCGAGAGCCGTTCGCACATGGCTCGATGGGAGGGCAAGAACTTCAACAGGCTGCTGAGCCGTTTCGTCACCTATGCGCGATCAGCCAACGCGATCGATGAGACCCGCGCGGACTTCGACCGGGTGCCATGGGGCCCAACGGTCAAGGGGCTTCAAGAGACCGCCGGCATTCCGACCTTCAAGCAGTACTTCTTTGCGGGCAACCACTCCGACGTCGGCGGCAGCTACGCAGAGGTCGAGTCTCGACTTTCCGACATCGCCCTGGCTTGGATGCTTGAAGAGGCAGTCTCGATACCTGACGGTTTGAGGGTCGGACCTGTCTTCGTCAACGGCGAGAAGATAGCGGGCACAGGTGATCGGGGTACCGCACTATATTTGTATCCAGCCGATGATGGTCTCCAGCACTCCGAAATTGCAGGCATGCGCGATACACTGGACGGTCTCCCACGAGGATTATCGTGGCTTGCGCGCAACAAGAACTACGCGGAGAAGGTGCGCACACTGCCGGAAGAAGCGACCGTGCATCCATCGGTCTTCCGGCGCCTTCGTCTCACCAAGGTGCAGCAGGCCAGCGGCTCCGAGCCTTACCGCCCTGACGCGCTGCGGCCGGTGAAGGCGGCAGCGGAGTTTTTTGAAAAGGCGTAGGAAAGTGCACGTATGGTGTGGAACGCGGATCGCAAGCTGACGCGCTCGGTAACTCGAAGTTATAGTGCAGATGACGGCGCGCGAAGGGTTAGGTCCCGCAGAAGGTCTGCTGAACCTCTTCCTCAGGTGTTGGCGGCTTCGCATAATCCGCGAAACCCAGTTGGTCCTCGTAGGGATGTTGGAGCACGTCCACGAGTTCATGGAATTTGTCGAAGCGCCCGGATTCGGCGTCGGCAATGGCCGCCTCGATCCAGTGATTGCGCGGAATGAACATCGGGTTGGCCGCCCGCATACTCGCACGGCGTGCGTTTCCGGACTGATCTTCGCGTGACAGGCGTTCGCGCCACTGTTTCGCCCATTCGTCGAAGGCGGCCGGGTTCGCGAACAGCGCCCGCGCATCCATGTCACGCTTCGGGTCTGCCGCTGCTTCGCTCAAGGCGCGGAACGTCGACGTGAAATCCGCCTGACTCTCTGCCATCCGCGCCAACAGGTCGGCGCCAAGTTCGAAATCGCCGTCCATCTCCAGCGCAAGCCCGAGTTTTTGGCGTAGGCCACTAAGATAGGCTTCGTGGTAAAGGTCATTGAAGCGCGCGATTGATGCATTTGCGGCTTCGATCGCCTTGTCACCGCCATCGGCCATGAGCGGAAGCAACGTCTCGGCGAACCGGGCCAGATTCCATTTGATGACAGCGGGCTGATTGGCGAAGGCATAGCGCCCGAACTGGTCTATCGAGCTGAAAACCTTGTCGGGATGGTATGCGTCCATGAAGGCGCATGGGCCGTAGTCAATCGTCTCGCCCGCGATCGCAGTATTGTCGGTGTTCAGGACGCCGTGGATGAATCCGACCAGCATCCACCGTGCGGTCAGTCGAGCCAACGCTGCCACCACTGCACCATAGAAAGCTTGGTACGGATCCTCGGTGCCACGCGCTGCCGGGTAGTGCCGGGCGATGGCGTAGTCCGCCAGAGTACGCAAGCTGTCCACATCGCCGCGCGCCGCGAAATACTGAAACGTGCCGACCCGCAGATGACTCGATGCAACACGCGTCAGGACGCCTCCAGGAAGGATGCGGTCGCGCATGACACTCTCACCGGTCAGGACCGCCGCAAGAGAGCGGGTCGTCGGAATGCCCAAGGCCGCCATCGCTTCGCTGACAATGTATTCGCGTATCACCGGGCCGACGGCGGCGCGGCCGTCGCCACGCCTCGAGAAACGGGTACGGCCAGATCCTTTAAGCTGCAGGTCATAGCGTTTGCCCTGCACGTCCACGACTTCACCAAGCAGGATCGCCCGCCCGTCACCGAGCTGCGGCACGAAGTTCCCGAACTGGTGACCCGCATAAGCCTGCGCAATGGGCTCCGAGCCGGGCGCGATGTCGTTGCCGGAAAGGATGCCGAGCCCCGCAGGGCTTTTCAGGAACTCGGGATCGATGCGCAGTTGGCGCGCGAGCGCGTCGTTCACGCCCAAGAGTTTGGGCGCAGCTGCCTTTGCCGGTTTCACTCGCTCGTAGAAAGTCTCGGGCAGTCGCGCATAGGTATTGTCAAAGGCGATGAGCGCTGCCGCCGACGATGTGGTATCAGCCAGATTTGCTACGAAGGTCATACCCGTAAGGTCGTTCGTTGGTTACGAAAAGCAAGCCCGAATGGCCGCGGATGTCACGCTCAGCGAAAACTCCGCACCTTGGCGCGGCCCGGCGCCCTGATGTTCTGGGCAGCACCGCTAAGACGCGGTTGGAGATCGGCGCTTGCAGCAGAAACTGGGGTCGCGCTTGCGGCTCAGCTTGCGACGTCAGCTAGGAGATCAGGAAATCATCCTTCTTGAGCTTGGTGCCCTTCATCTCTTCGCGCATCCAAACCGGGGTCATGCCGCGGCCTGACCACTTCACCGACTTATCTTTCTTGGATTGATACTTCGGTTTGGCCTTGGCGCGTTTGCCGACCTTACCATTCGGAGCAACCGCTTTGTATGCTGCCGTGGCTTTCTTCGAGACGTAATCACCAAGCTCGGCAAGCTGGCGCTCAAAGAACGACCGCTGCTCGTTGACCTTCTTCGCAAGAACACTCTGAAGGTCATCGATATGCGCCCGGAGCTGGGCGACATCCATCGTTGCAACGGATTTGCCGATCGACTTTTTGTTTTTTGAACCGGGTGGACGCCCGCGACGCTTCTTAGCCATGATGTGCCCCTCAATAAATGATGTTGGGCTTATAGACCCTTTATTCGGGCTTTGTCATGGCGCTCGAAAGTTGTGCTTAGCAAGGACATATCATTGCACATCGTGAATTTCTGACGGCGGCGTGGCACCTGAGTTGGCAGCTCCGGCTGCGAGGCGTCGAGGCCGGGACCGACTGCAGGAATCGGACAAATCGCGCCTCTCGGATGTCGCCGGGTCGGCGCGTTGATGCGAGGCTTCGCCGAGAGCTTAACGCGCTGGCCGTCGCATTTACTCCTCCCCAATAGTCCGACATACCGTACGCAGCGGCCTAAATGGTGCTCGCGCTAAGGTCATAATTCGATTCATCGCTGCGGGTTTCATCGACTTCCATGCTCCAGCGAGCACGAGATGATCGGTCCTGGGCCAAATGAGCCATAAGATTGCTCACCTTCCGCTCGACTTCGTGCGCCGGCAGAGCGTGTGTAGTGGCGTCACGAAGGGAGTACCGCCATGGACGCCGCCGTCGCCGAGACCGCCATCAAAGTTTATCTCAAGGAAATCCACACTCGCCTCGAAGAGGCAGCCAGCATCGCGAAGGCAGCCGATGCCTGTGCGGAGGCTGGCAATGCCGACAAGGGTGTGCACGTCTGCATGGACATCGAGCAGCTCTGCTACGAGGCAACGCGACTGCTCGACGCCGCGACCCTGATCAACCGCCTAGCCAAGGAAGAATAGCGCCGGCGCACTCCTTACGTCCCCTGGACCGGGACTCGGCCTCCTCCCGCCAGCGCCATCGGCCTCCGCGGGCTTGCCGTCGTGGCAGCGCTTCCGCTGCCGCAACAGAAGGCAAGTCCGATGTCCAAGCTCACCGACACCCAACTCATCCTCCTGTCGAGCGCCTCGCGGCGCGACGATGGGCTCGTCGTGATGCCGAAGAATCTGCAAGGCGGTGCTGCCACCAAGGCCGTAAAGCCGCTGCTTGATCGCCGATACCTTGAGGAGATCAAGGCCGCGCCCGACATGCCCGGCTGGCGGCGCGACGAGGATGGAGCTTACGCAATCCGCATCACGAAGACCGGTACCGCGGCGATCGGGGTTGCGGATGCTAGTGAAGCTGCGGCGGAAAAGGCCGGTCCGGCGAAGGCCAAGTCCAAGGCGCCAGCCGCGCCTCGCGAGAGTCAGAAGCCAGCGGATCGCCCCACCGCGCGAGGTGGAGAGCAGCCCGCGTCTCGGTCGAACTCCAAGCAGGCTAATGTCATCGCGATGCTGCAGGCCCCTAAGGGCGCGACCATCGCCGCGATCATGAAGGCAACGGGGTGGCAGCAGCACTCGGTGCGCGGCTTCTTCGCCGGAGTTGTTCGCAAGAAGCTCGGGCTTGAATTGACGTCCGAGAAAATCGGCGACGAACGGATCTACCGCATCGTCGGAGGTTCGAAGCAGAAGGCAGCAGCTGCATCAGCGCGCGGACGTGGAGGTAGGTCGGGGACGGCTCCGGCTGCAAAGCCCAAGAAAGCCCGCAAGGCGCGTCGAAAGGCCTGACTACCGTGACAGGCGCAGACGATTCAATGGAGGCCGAGATCGCGCATCTGCGCTCTCTCGGCCTCGATGAGCTGCGGGCGCGATGGCGCTCGGTGTTCGGGCGCAAGGCGCCCGCCCATCTGTCGCGGCATCTCCTGTTCAGGATCATCGCCTATCGCATTCAGGAAGATCGCTTGGGCGGTCTCAAACCAGAAACCCGCCGGCTCTTGGACCAGTTAGCATCCGGCGCAAAAGCTGGCGGCGGCGGAAGGGCGGCGAGCGTGCTCTGTCAGCGCGACAACCTCCGGCCGGGGACGGTGCTCGTCCGCGAATGGAAGGGTAAACGCCAACACGTCATGGCGACCGCCACCGGGTTCTCCTGGAACGGCAAAGACTTCGGCAGCCTCTCCGAGGTCGCGAACGCCATCACGGGGACGCGCTGGTCCGGCCCGCGCTTCTTTGGGCTGCGGGATGGCGCGAGGAGCGAGCCATGACCACGCAGTCCAAGAAGCGCGTCCGATGTGTGATTTATACCCGCGTCTCGACCGAATACGGGCTTGAACAGGACTTCAACTCGCTCGATGCGCAGCGCGACGCCGCCGAAGCCTACATCCGCAGCCAAGCACATGACGGCTGGACATTGGTGCGGACCCGATATGACGACGGAGGGTTCTCCGGCGGGTCCACCGACCGCCCTGCCCTTCAGCAGCTCCTCGCGGACATCGGCGACGGGAAAGTCGACGTTATCGTCGTTTACAAGGTCGACCGGCTGACCCGGTCTTTAGCCGACTTCGCCAAGCTGGTAGAACTGTTCGACTCTCACGGCGTCTCCTTCGTCTCGGTGACGCAGCAGTTCAACACCACGACCTCGATGGGCCGCCTGACCCTGAACGTGCTGCTGTCGTTCGCGCAGTTCGAGCGTGAGATTACCAGCGAGCGCATCCGCGACAAGATTGCGGCCTCTAAACGTAAGGGGATCTGGGTCGGCGGCATGGTGCCGCTCGGATATACCGTTCGAGATCGGAAGCCGGTCATTGTCGAGGAAGAAGCCGAACGCGTCCGTTTCATCTTCAACCGTTACATGGAGTTGGCGGGCATCGGGCCGCTGCTTACCGACCTTCGGAAGCGGAAGGTTCACACCAAGATCCGTGAACTTTCCACCGGACGCACGATCGGCGGCATTCCGTTCACCCGCGGATCGTTGGGTCATCTGCTGCGCAACCGGTTCTACATCGGCGAAGTGAGCTACAAGGGTGAGATCTGTGCCGGGGAGCAGCCGCCGATCCTTGACCGCGCTGCCTTTGACGCCGTGCAAGCGAAGCTCGCCGACCAGCGCAATTCCGAGCAGGTCAAACGGGCAAGTTCGGAGGCCTTGCTAATCGGAAAGCTCTTCGACGACCGCGGCAACCGCATGACGCCGAGCCACGCCCGCAAGGGCGGACGAAAATACCGGTACTACATCTCCTCCCCGCTCATTCAAGGCACGCCCGAGCGCCTCGGCGCGGTCAAACGCGTCCCGGCTGTAGAGCTAGAGAGCAAGGTCGTGAACGCGGTCCGGCAGCACCTCAACGCTGACGCGACCCTCAGCGCTGCTGAACTCATCGCCGAGCACATAGATCGAGTAACCATTGAATCCGGTGAAATCGCGGTGTGGTTCCGAGCTGTGGTCGATTCAACAGCGCAGCAAGAGGGAGAGGCTCCGACTCGCGGCCAAGGCGGCAAGCAGACCGCCGTAGTAGCATTACGCCCCAAGCCTCCCCAGGCGTCTGCGCGCGCGTCAGATGTGCTGCGCATCCCTTGGGCCAAGACAGCCATGAAAAGGCAACGTGCCGTCCTTCCGCCGGATGACCCTTCGGCGGACCGCCGCCCCATCCGAGCAGACTCCCGCAACAAACTGCTGCAGTCCATCGCTCGCGGGCGGCGCTGGTTAGCCGAGCTTCAATCGGGCGCGCTCGATGCCGAGGCAATCGCTCGCCGGGACGGCTGCAGCAAGCGCCACGTCAATATGACGATTTCGCTCGCTTTCATTTCGCCGGAGCTCGTCCAGGCGGCAGCTGACGGAATGCTTCCGCGTGGGGTTGGCGTGGCCCGGCTGATCGATGCGCCCGCAGTATGGACGCGGCAATTGGAAATGCTGGGGTTTCGCCCGGTGATCAGAGACTGACGTGCTGAGCTCTTCGGCGGGCCCAGCCGCAGTTAGATCAGCGCAGAGACGCGCGGCGACTAGGAGATTTTCGGGGCTTGGTGAGCGCTGCGAATAGAGCCAGGTTTTGGACGTGCGCCGATGATCAAGAAATAGCTGGAAAGATCTCCGGCAGCTCGCCATATCTCTTTGAATTTGGACTGCGATGCCCATAGATCCCCGGTATTAGCGATGAGCGCTACCACCCTTTTCCTGTTCCCTGACACGAACCTGTTCGTGCAGTGCCGTGCTTTGGAAGAGTTGGACTGGACAATTTGGGGGCCATTCGACGAAATCCATCTTATCGTTTGCCGCGCCGTGCAGTCGGAAATCGACAATCAAAAGAACAAAGGTAGCGATAGACTCGGAAAGAAAGCAAGGACGGCGTCCAGCCTGTTCCGAGAAATCATTCTGAGCGGCAAGCCTGATAAGGACGTTCGACAGAGTCGGCCCGTTGTTAAGCTCTCGATCCGCCCCGACTTCAAACCCAGCGCCGAGATTTCGGAGCGTCTGCAGTACGGCGAACGGGATGATCAGCTTGTCGGGACTGCTTATGGATTTCGTCAGGCGCACCCTAACGCCGACGTCCGGGTACTGACTCATGATACGGGCCCTATGGCTTCGGCCAAAATGGTTGGCCTCGCCGTAGCCGCGATCCCGGACGATTGGCTGCTTCCGCCCGAGTCGACAGAGGGTGAGAAGAAGTTAGCTTCGATGGAGCGCGAGCTATCGCGTCTCAAGAAAGCTGAGCCGGAGTTCAAAATCCTTTGCGTGAATGACAAGAACGAGCAATTGGATCGCCTCGACATCGAAGTCGCTCAGTATGAGCCGCTAAGCCCGTCCGCTGTCGAAGATTTCATGGCGCAGCTGTCGCAGCGATTTCCCCTCGCGACTGATTTCGGGCCTCGCGAGCGGGTTGAGCGCGACGCCAGAAGTATGACTGCAGCCTTTCTCGGAGAGAAAGAGGTCTTCAAACCCGCGACTGACGAACAGATCGCCGCTTATCAAGACGACGAGTATCCAAAGTGGCTCGATCGCTGCGAAAAGTTTCTCCTCGGGCTTCATACCGTTTTGCAGCGGCGCGCGGGGCCGCCGCGCTTTCGGTTTGTTGCGCGCAACGTCGGCTCGCGGCCCGCGCGCGATGCCCTAGTTACAGTCGAAGCGAAGGGAGACTTTGAGATTCGGCCTCCGCCTTACAAGAGCGAGCGTGAGAGAGAAGCCGAGGAAGCGCGCAATCTGCTGGAACTGCCTCCGCCGCCGAAGGAACCTCACGGGGTATGGGAAAAGCAACGTGGCTTCTACCGATCGCTATCGGAGGAGCTGGCGACCAGGCGGGTTGCTGGTCTGATGGGTCCCGGCACCGATCTTTTTCCAATTCACTCGTTGACCGCTCCGATCGCTCGGCGTGATCCGAATGGATTTTTCTACAAGCCGGATCGCTCGCGGATTCCGACATCGCAGTTCAGCCTTGAATGCGAACAGTGGCGGCACGAGGTTAGCCCTGAAGTGTTCGCCGGCGAGTTCCACTACGATACGGAAGAAGAGACAATCGCAGGGATGCTCGAATGCCGTATCCACGCTGAAAACCTTTCGACTCCCGCAAGCCTCAAAGTGCCGGTTCGGCTAACAATCAAACGTATCGACCTCATCGGCACGGCTAGATCGATTGTCGACATAGCCTGTCGTACGGTGGCGGATATCCTTAGCGAACGACTGCAGCCCCTGCGGAAGGCTGACGAAGAGCTGGCGCGTGTCTATGAGCTGGAGGCTCTTATCGAAACGCCACGTCCTCCGGACGCCTACTTTCGCGACTTCCGGAATTCCCTTATCCAGAGCCCACAGAAAAAGAAGCAATTTCTGGACATCGAGCGCGATCTCCAGAGGCTCGATCTAGCATCATGGGAAGTCTTGAAAAGCGAAGCGAAGCTGCTGCTCACTGCTCGAGATGCGGTACGCGGCTGGCAGGCGCTATTCGACATCCTAAATCACGCCAAAGCCTACAATCACCTCAAGAAGCTCGGTTGCACGGAAATTGCGTTCGTTCCTCGCGCCACGAGGCAGCAAACGCCTGATTTGAAGGCGGTAATAGACGGCAAGAAGCTGCTATGCGAGGTCAAGACTATCAATCCGTCAGATGATGAAGCGTTACGTCGACAGACGGCTAGCGTGGGCACCATTCGCGACCGCTTGGAGTCAGGCTTCTTCAACAAGCTGGCGTCGGACCTCGCTCGTGCGAAAGCGCAGATGCTCGCGTATGACGCCGAGGCAACAACGCGGAAGGTCGTATATGTGATCGTAAATTTTGACGACCATCTGCATGAGTATGCGGACCGGTATCAAACTCAAATCGACGAGTACCTTGCAGCCAATCCCGTTCCGGAGCTTGAAGTCGTATTCAGCATCAAACCTCCGTTCTACGGTGCGATGTCGTGAACGCTAGTCGTGTCCGCGTTCCGCTCCTGCGCCGCGATAACCGGGCGCGCTAATCAGCACCCGAGCGGCCCGCGACGGGTAGGTCTATTGCAAGCAATAGGGCACAGAGCAGCCAGGCTGGGAGCGCCTCCGTATCCCGACTAGCGCGCAAGGCCGCCCTACCCAGCCCGGGCCAACATCTAGTCAGGTCACGCTTGACCCGTAACTGTTGCGATACAATGCCGGATTAGGGCACGCGCGAACGGTTTGTTCGTATCGTCGTATTTCAACTGCCGTAAGGCGTAGGAGTACGCAACGGCAGCCACTTCTTCTGGCGATCCTGCCACCCCAAGGGCCCATTGTCGGCAAGCTCGGATAAATTCTGGAAACGAGCAGCCCACCACATATGCATCCACGTCGCTCCATTGGCCGAGCAAAGCTCCTGTTGGCCAATTGGATGGCAAGCGTGAAGCTTGCAAGTGAAAGAGGGTGCTCAACTCAAGTGTCACGGGATCAACTGAAGCAAAGGAAGGCCCAGCATCTCCAAAGTCAATCAGCATGGCATCGCCACGCTGGTCGAATACTATGTTCGCACAGTGAAGATCACCATGCTGGCAGCACCGAGCCGCAGCAACTTCACATCCCTCCATCGATTGGATGTCAATTCCATCGAGCTGGGCCTGAATGGCTGGCAACTCGGTATCCGCAAGAATTTTTCGTCGTATACGCGACACGGTGACATTGCCAGTACTGCTGCCTTGATACCAAGGTCCTTCAATCGCCCTGACAGCAGCCGGGATACCCGGCACGTTTGCGTTGCTGACGACAATTCGATCAAACAGGCTTTCTACCGTGTCGCCGACCGTTGCGTAGAAAAGGCCGCCTCGGTTTGCAGCGCCCACACTCACCGTTGCAGCAAGCGAAGGATATCCACCCGCCGTTAGGCGGAGGATATCAGCACGATAGCGATTGCCTTCATCGTCAATCATCGCAAGGGTCGAAACCTTCGCGACAGCCGACATTACAAATTGGCCGTCCGCACGCTTGACAACGACTTTCAGTACTCGCGAGTCCGACAGCCCGCCTGAGAGCTCCTTCACCTGCGCCATTGCGCCGTTGTTCCTGCGGCTGAAGAGTCGGAGGACTTGGATCTCGTTCGCTAGTAGCGCACGCCCGCCAGCTTCCGGCTGTACGGCAATTCGGTCGAGCTCGGCGCGCTCGATCGCAAATGCGCGGACACGCTTCACGCATTCCGTAACCCGCTTTTTCCAGAAAACCTGATACATCTGCTCAGGCGTGCCAGTACCGTGAACATCTTCAACTCGGCTGTACTCATTTAGAAGTTGGGTTGGAAAGTCGGCATCCTCCGTGCCTGTCAGGAAGAACACCGATGTCCCCGGCATGCGCGTACGCACGTCCTGAAACACGGCCCATCCGTGCTCCTGGGCGTCATCGAGCCCTTCATCCGTTGCCGGGATGCGCCTGTCGAGGATGACAAGATCGAATCCATGTTCGTTCAGCTTTGCGAAAGCTGAATCACGGCTCTTCACCCAGACGGTTTCGCAATCCGGAATTTTGGCAAGCTCGCGTTCGACGGATTTTGCGAAGTCTATCTTGTCTTCGACCAGCAGCACGCGCATGGTCAACTCGCGCTCTTGGGCCAGCGGACTTCAAACCGGACACCGCGCTCGTTCGGTACAAGCGTCGCCTTGCCGCTCATGGACGCCATCGACTGAAAGACGATGGCTAACCCCATGCCGAGATGGCCCTCCTTCGTAGTCGAGCCAATATCGAAGGCCTTCTGAAGTACGCCTTTGAAGCCGATGCCCTGATCGACGATAGACACCCAGTAATCGATATCTGTCGAACCCCAAGACACCGTAATCGGCACTTGATCCAGCGGTGCACCTGCTGCGGTAGTTGCTTCAACTGCGTTTCGCAATCCATTGCTTACACAGAGAGAGATTAAGCTGCTGTCACCTTCGACAACACATTGAATGGGGCCAGCGCGCAGCACTTGCAGCGCTTCAGGCCGAGCAAGCCCGTCGATACAGCGGCCGACGACTTCGTCGAGGGAAAACTCTTCCATCTTGGGGGCGCTCGCTGCCCGCCGGAGCCGCCCCAGTGCGCTAAGAAACTCATCGAGCCGATCGAGATTTTGCTTTGTATAGGATTGCTCGAAATTAGCGATCTCGCTTTCAGCGGAAAGGCGCAAGCTCCCAAGGATTGGTTCAACCTCGTGGAGCAGCTGCGCAGCCGTCGTCTCTAATGCCTCCGCATATATTTGGGCCGCGAATCCCTTTGGCAGTTCATCGGTATCGATTGAACCCGAGCCCTCAAGGGGTTGTGTATCTGGGCTTATCCGTGCGAGCGCGCGCCGGAGTGCACTCTTGATCCACGCAACCGATTCACGGGACGCTGCTTCGCGCAACGCCTGTTCCTCAGCAGGTGTCGCGTGTTCGGCAAAGAAGCGCGCTGCCTCTAACCGCTCCGTCGCTGACTCGGCGCGAAGCTTACGCAGCAGGGCTTCAAGACTTCGCGGCATTTGGAAGGTTCTTTGCGTAGAAATCGGCGCGCTTCGCGAATGCTTCGCGGCCTCCTTCCATGATGGTTGTGATCGCACCTACGATGGAAGGTTTGTTAATCGATCCCGAGGACCGCACAAAGCAGCGGCTGCCATCTGACTCTAGGTGGACGACCATATCCGCGTCACCCAGCACTGGAATATTTGGATTGTGCGTAGCGACGAGCGTTTGTGCGCCGGTGCCGCGCGTGGCGATTCCTTTCACCAGTGTGTCCACCACAAAGCTATTGTCCAGATGGTCCTCTGGCTGATCGAGCACGATCATTCGATCGAGATGCCTTAAAATGATCGGAAGCACCACTGTGCACCGCTGTCCCATCGATAAGAAATCGATGGCCTTGTAGTCCGTGCCGTCCATCAACTCCATCTGTACGTCATCTTCTACAATCGTTGTAAACAGCGCGCCGCCTGTGTCTCCCCGAAGGGCGTCACACAGACGTCCCGCTCGCTCCTCGGTAATTTCAAGGGCAGATGCGATCGCTTCGGTGTCCCGGCCTTCGGCAAGATTCGCGATCTCACTCGGGCTGTACGTCTCCGAGATGCGTTCCGCTAACTCCGCATACCGCAGTCCGCTGCCGCGCAGGGCACCGTTGAGGGCGCTGACATAAGCTAACCGCTGCGAGTACGGCAGCACGGTCAATCTGACCGCTGGGCCTAGATTCTTGTTCAACTGCTGCGCAACTTTCTCGCGGGCCTTGGTACGCTCCTGCCGCGAGGTCTCATCTTGCGCGAGAAGCTTGCCGCGCTGTTCCGTTAGGGTCGCGATACGCGCTTTCCGCTGCTTTCGGAGCTCTACCAGCGATGTCAGCACGGATATGCGCTGAGTAACATCACCGATCTGCTTGTCGATTGCGCTGGCTCCCTTTTGCTTTTCTTCGATCTTTTGACGGATGTCACGCGCGCGGTTTTCTAATCCCGTCCGCTGGCTCTGCGCCACCGCCTGTTTCTTATGCAGCTCCTCAGCGACTGCATTCAGTTCTTCAATGCCGGTTTTAATCCGACCATATGCTTGACGATCGCGCTTCCTAAGATCAGCCAATTCGTCAGCTATTCCGGCTTGCACCGGCCACGGTTCAAATATCGGATGGCGATCGGCGACGCCGTCGAACTCTTCCAGCCACTCGGTGAATGCATCAACTGTGCGACCGAGGGATTCGGCCCTCACCCGAGCTGCGGCCAGCGTCGGAGTCAGCTCGGTTAGTGACTTGCGAAAGACGTCGATCTCTTTGTGAACACTTGTCTGTGCAGCCGCCTGAGATTTCAGCGCTTCTAGGCTGGCCTGAAGCTTCGGCAATTCGGCTGTTCGTTCATCTATACCGTCGATTTCAGCAAGGAGTGTTCTTATCTCGGTGGTCGTAGACCGAATACGGGAACTCGCCGCGCTTCCAGAAGCGGGCGACCGCGCAGGAAGGAATCCGTCAATGAGGCGGAGCCGCGATTGAGATTGAAGGCCGATGCCTTCGATCTCTGCTTGCGAGAAAACGAACGGTGGCTCGAATTGGTCGCTATCCTCAACCTCCGTATCCTGCGCTGTACGAGAAACTTCAAATTTTTGCTTTCCGTCAGATAAGACGATCGTCACTTTGCCATCGCCCAATACACCGAGCGCGTGTTCAGTTGAATGTTGTTCGCCGCCCGGCGTGTAAGACCGTGCCCCAAGGCAAAAGCGGATGAGTTCGATCACAGAGCTCTTTCCAGTACCCCGTGCGCCGATCAACACGTTCAGCTTGCGTGAGAAACGCTGATCGAACCCATGAAGGATCCCTCCTTCGACTTTCAGCGATTCAATCCACACCCTCGGTCTCCATCCATCTCGTCATCAGGGCCCTCGGTCGAGGGACACTTCTAACCTGTTAGGTCAGGCGCGGAGAAGCAAGACAATTCCTTGCGTTATGCCACTGTTTTCTCTGAGCTTTTCCGTTGCAAGTCCACTTGCTCCCAGAACCTACCCGGAAATTTTGGGTCCTGTAGGCACCGAGATTAGTCTCTCGCTTGTCGCCGCTCGCTCAGCCATAAATATGGAAGCACGCGCACTCGGTACCGTGCGAGCGAAACTCAGAGCTTGAAGAGGTCGACGCCTTGGTAGCTGCGCTCTCTGGCGGTGGTGGTGGCTTCGAGCGCAGGGCGAAAAAGAAGCGCGGAGGCGCAAAGTCGATAAGAATGCGTTCGATTAGAGTCCTTATGTGCAACCTCTACTCCGTCACTAAAGGCCAAGCCGCCATCATCGCTCTCGCCCGCGCAATGCGCCACCGCTCGGGCAATCTCCCGCCCGTGCCGGGCATCTTCCCGGACTTCCCTGCACCCATCGTGCGCAACGCATCAGACGTACGCGAGCTGATGATCGCCCGCTTGGGTATGCCCTCCCCCCACAATATGGCGGCCCCCCTGTCACCAATATTCGCAACACCAACAGCCCGCATTGGCGCGCATGGCTGAAGTCGGAAAACCGCTGCGTCGTGCCCTTCACGTCGTTTTGCGAGTACGCGGATACAAAGCCCCGCAAGACTCCAACTTGGTTCGCACTAGATGAGAGCCGTCCGCTTGCTTTCTTCGCGGGCATCTGGACCGCCTTGCACGGCAAGCGTGGACATGCTTGGCCTCGCGCAGGCCTAGTCGCACATCGAACCGAGTCTCCCGCGCCTATCGAACCAGTCTCTTGGCGTCGCCGATACCGAATTCGGGGAAACGACTTTCCGAAACCGGAGACAAACCCGCTGAAAGCCCATGCAAGCGGGTGCCGCCGACCGGCCAGAGACCCACCCGTACGCGAAAAGCCCGCCAACGCGGCCCATTTCGCCCCCAGACCGGGAAATCTCTGTTCGATACAGAACGCGTGGTGGGCCCGGGAGGACTCGAACCTCCAACCAAGCGGTTATGAGCCGCTAGCTCTAACCATTGAGCTACGGGCCCGGCGCCTCGCGGGCGGCGCAGAACTAGAGCATTTCGCGCCGAAACGGAAACCCATTGGGTCATCGGCCAGCTTTGCCTTCCCGAGTTCCGCGCCTGGCGCATGCCTGACCGGGCGTCGAATGGGGATTCCGCCAGCCCGTTTTGAGGCCTATGTGATGGGGCGAGGGGAGAACAGGTGCACGGCCGCGGCTCAGTCGCGGCAGGACGGGTGATATGGTCCGTGACCGACTCCATCACGACATCGAGGTCGCAGAGCGCGCCACTGGCGCGTTCGCGTTTGCCGTTGTGATCGCGACTTTCGTCGCCGTCGCGGTGGGCACCGCGATCTACGACATTGCCAAGTGGCTGGCGCTCTGGTGAGCGCGCGGCTGCGCTAGGGGATTCCCCACGCGGCACCGACTCAGATAATCCGAACATCATCGAGCCGGGATCACCGTTTGCGCCGGGCAAAGGCGGCAGACGGTCGTGAGAAAGCTGCCGCGTCGAAAGAGCGCGGCGGCGCCATAGAGGCGGCGCCATGTTGCCCGACATTCGCGCGGTCGTTGCCGCGGTGGCGGCCGCCATCGGTCTCCTGATCATCGCGTTTGTTGTGATCGCCACGTTGCGCGTTGCGCAGGAGAGTCGCGCGGGCTCGTTGCACACCGATCTGGCGCGGCGCGGACACGCGACTGTGCCTGAGCCACAGCCGGTCGTGCTCATCGAAACGCCGGGACCGACGCTGCTCGCCAGGGTGCCGGAGGTCGAGCCGTTTCCCGCTGCGGCGGCGGAGCAGGCACCTGCTTCGACCGAGCCGCTGGCGATCGAAGAGAGCAGGCTCCCCAAGCGACCGCCGCGATCCCCGAGAGTTCGCCGGTCGTTTCGCTCTCGACTGAGCCCGATGCCGACAGCACGCATCTTGCGGCGGCACCGCCAGCGGCGCCGGAGAGCTTGCCTGTTGCCGCGACAGAGCCGGCGGCGGAGCCGCCTGCTGCATCCGCGATTGTCATGGCTGCACCGCAAATCGTCGAGGCGCAGCCCGACACGCCCTCGCCCGCGCCGAGCCTGGCCGCGATCGGCGGCCCGTCTCCGGAGGAGATCGCTCAGGCCAAAGCGCAGCGAAAGGCAGCCGAGCGCGAACGCATGCGAAAAGCCGCCGCCGAGAAAAGAAAGAAGGCTCGCGCCGCCCGGATCGCCCGGGAGCGCAAGCTCGTGGCGCAACGCGCCGCCGAGGCCGCCAAGCAAGCAAGTGCATCGAGCCAGCCGGGCGGATTCGCCTTCGCCCCGACCGGCTCGTTCAACGGCGCGCCGTTCGGCAGCAGCTTCGACTTCGGCGGCGCGACCAACCGGCGCTGAGCTAGCGTCCTGCGGCGCGTTGTCCGAAGCCCGGCATGACGCCGTCGCTGAACGCGACACCCGCTTCATGGCCGAGCCGCCAGACCACGCGGCATTCACGCCGGCCGCCACCGGGCAGCATCAACGCGAATTCGTCCGGCAGGTCCGCTTCCGAATGCAGCCGCGCACCGCCGTCGGAGATGTCCGAGATCCAGCAGTCGCGCGGCAGCGAACCGGTGCCGCCCAGTATCTTGCCCATGCCTCGCATTGCGTGACGCTCCGTGCGTCGCCGCTCTTCCGGCTTTGCTCTGGGTTTGAATTTCAGCATTCTGGCAACTCGACGCCCCACGCATTCCTCGACCCGGCTTGGCTGTAGCAGGGAACGATTGAGGCGCGGCTAGCGCCGCTGCCAAAGTTTGCCGCGAGTTCGATGCAGCGGCTTAAGAGTGCATTAAGGCGGCTCACATGCGCAGCAGCCGCTTCGCGTTGCCGCTGGCGATCTTGGCCTTGTCCTCGTCGCACAGCGGCACGCGCGCGAGCCAGGCCGGCCCCGGTGCGTTCGCCTCGAACGGGTAGTCGACCGCGAACAGAATGCGGTCGATGCCCATTTCCTGGACGCACAGCAAAAGCGCCGGATCGGAGAAGAACCCGCTGGTGGTGATGGAGAAATGCGACGAGAAGATATCGCGGAACTGGACCGGCTTCTGCCCCGGCCGCGCCAGCCCATTGTTGATGCGCCAGATGAGGAACGGCAGCCCTTCCCCAAGGTGACCGAGGATGAACTTGGGTGCATGCTGCTCGAACAGGCCGGAGAGCACCAGCCTAATAGCAAGTGTCGCGGTCTCGACCGTATAGCCCCAGGCGGCGCGCAGCAGCACGGGGAAGTCCTTGGCGTACTCCTTATAATAGGTGTCGATCACGGCCGGATGCGGCATCGAGGGATGCAGATAAATCGGCACGTCGAGCGCCTCGGCGCGCGCGAAGATCGGCCAGTAGCGCTTGTCGTCGATGAACTGCCCTTCGGCGAGCCCGTGGATCATCGCGCCCTTGAAGCCGAGCGTCTCGACGCAGCGCGCAAGCTCATCAGCCGCCGCCGCGGGATCGTGGGTCGGCAGCGCCGCAAAGCCGGCGTAGCGGGTCGGCGCGGTCGCGACGATCTGCGCCAGACGGTCGTTGACGCGGCGCGCAAGCTCGACCGCGCCGGATGAGACCTTCTGCAATGAGGGCGCCGAGTGCGAGAGCACCTGCACGTCGATGCCGGCCGCATCCAAGTCCTTCAGCCGCGCCTCGCCGGTATCCTTCAGCTTCTCCACCACATGCGGCGGCGTCGCGGCATCGAGCCCGGTGAACAGCGCATAGAGCTCGCCGTCGGCGTAATGCTCTTCGAGCGCGATGACCGGGACATTCGGCTTCTGCAGCAAGGCGTTCTCCCGTTTTTTGCGGGCGGATTCTTACGCGATGGCGGTCATGCCTGCCAGCAGCTCCCGGCATTCACGATGTGGCCGTGCCGGGATAGATGCGCTCGGTGACCGAAAAGCCGATCAGCGCGACGCGCTCGGGCGTATGAAGAGGGGCAACAACCTGTAGGAGAGGATTGTTATAATTCTCTAATAAGATACAACCCGAAGGACAATTTTCGGGGGAACGTCATGGTGCAAAGTATCAGATGGGGGAAGTGGTCGTATCGCCAACCGCCGCGGCCGCTCATCGTCGCGATGGCCGCAACGATCTTGCTGGCCCTCGCCGGGACGCCGGCGCTTGCGACGGTGAACGATGCATACTGGGCGGGCACCGACGTCCAGCGCGGCAATGTAAACACCGCGACGCACGTTCCCACGCAGGTGAACGGAAGCTTCGGCGCCGGAGGGGACGTGGCCGTCGATTCGGCCAATGGTAAAATCTATTGGGTGGATTCTACCGGCGCCGGAATCAGGGTCGGCAACCTGAACGGCACCGGGAGCGGGACGCTGCTCTTAACGGCGCCGTTTTCAGTCAGACAACTTCAGATCGATACCGGCACGCAGACGCTCTATTGGTCAGACAACAACAAGATCTATTGGACCCCCCTCACCAATGCGGTCGTCCATACGCTGCCGCTCACTCCGCAGACAGTGAGAGGCTTTGCGCTCGACCTGCGCGCAGCCAAACGACATCTCTATTTTATCGACGTCTATGATGTATGGCGATCCGACCTCACGGGCGCAAACCTGACGAAGCTGGCGAATCCGCTGACGAATGGAGCCGTGTTCGGCGGCCTTGCCATCGACACATGCGGCGAGCAGCTTGTCGCGACCATCGAAGAGGCGACGGGGCAGCCGGCCGCCATCGTCCGGGCGGATCTCGCCGATGCCGGCAACCTGATCACTCTCCTTGAAACCCGCCCGACCGTTGGAGCGCACCCGGGGAAGATCATGCTCGATCTCAACGCGCGCCAGATGTACTGGACGGTGAGGGATGACTACGGAGCAAATGGCCATTCGACAGTCCGGCGCGCCGATCTCAATGGCACGAACATGCAGGTGCTGGTCGGGACCGCCCAGGCGGGCGAATTCTTCTCCGGCATGGGCCTCGATCTCGCGCTGACGGAATGCCTGACCGTCGGCGTCAACAAGGATCTCCAGAACAATACCGGACTGGCCGCCGACGAGATCCACATGGTGATCGAGGGTACCTACACCAATGTCGCGCACTTCGACGGCTATCCGGCGCATCAGTTTGCGTCGTTCGTGCAAGGCCCCGACGGCAACGGCAACACTGTCCTGCACTGGTCGCAGCCAAACAACGCGGTGCAGCCCGGGGAGATCGTTCACGTGGGATTCAATGTCCCGGGGTCGTTCGTGAACATCCTGTCGATTGCCTGGACCCGCAACTGGGCCATCATCGGCTGCGCCAATCAAATTACAACAAGTACGTACGCGTGGGGATCACCTGGTTCTCAGGTCGTCTATGACAACAACGTGCTGCAATGTGCGGCGGTCCCGCGCTTCGTCGGCGGCCTCGTCGTCGAGTGGCACGCACGCACGATAGCGCTCGCTGACCTCACCGCGCGGGTACGCCGAAAGCCGCTTCGAACGGATACCATCCGGCGCGACCCGATCCGTTTGGCGCCGAAGGCTAGGGCAGCGGTGACGGTGCCAGCTGCGCCACGTAATGCCGTGTCTGGAGTAATCATCTACAAGGTCAGCACGAACGCTCGTCTGAACGGTCGCGACGTGACGACTGATTTCGTGCAGTTCATGGTGAATAGGAAGCGGCCCGTCGAAACGCCGCGCGAATCGCCGCCAGAAGCGAAGCGCAAATAATCCCGCGCGGAGCAGGACGGTCAGTTGATGTCTGCTAGCAATTTCGCGACGTGCGCGATCTCGTCGGCGTTCACGGTGTGGCCCATGCCGGGATAGATGCGCTCGGTAACGGACGCCCCGAGCTTGTCCAGCACGTCGCGCGACTCGTGCACCCGCGCGAGCGGAATATGTGAATCGACATCCGAGCAGCCGAGGAACACCGGCGTACGGCTAAGCGATCCCGCATAGTCGCGCGGGAGCCCGAGCGGGCCGATCAGCCCGGCGGAGAGGCCCGCCACCGCGCCGTAACGCTTCGCGTTGCGCGCGACGTATTCGAGCGCGAGGCAGCCGCCTTGGGAAAAGCCGATCAGCGCGACGCGTTCCGCTGGATATCCTTCGCGCGCAAGCTGCGCGAACGCCGCACCGACGGTTGCCAGCGCATCGCTCAGGTGCGGCTCGTTCTGTTCAAGCGGGGCGAGGAAAGAGTACGGATACCAGGAGCCACGCGGCGCGTCGGGCGCGAGATACGCCATGTCGCGCTGGCCGAATTCCTGCGCCAGCCCAAGCATGTCGTCGGAATTGCCGCCGCGCCCGTGCAACAGGATTGCGGCGGCGCGTGCTTGTGGGCGCTTCGCGCCGGCGGCTGCGACCTCCGCCATCACACCGTCTCGTGCAGCGGCGGCAGCTTTGCCTCGAGCTCCGCGCGGCGCGGCTCGAGGAAGCGCGGCAGCTTCAGCGTATGCCCGAGCTCGCTCGCCGGCTCGTCGACCGCAAAGCCCGGCTGGTCGGTTGCGATCTCGAACAGGATGCCGTTCGGCTCGCGGAAATAGATGGAGCGGAAGTAGTTGCGGTCCTTCTGGTCGGTCGGATGCATATGGTGATCCGCCACCAGCTTCTTCGCCATCGCGGCTTGCGCAGCGTCGTCCGGCGCGCGGAACGCGATGTGATGCACGGATCCGCGCCCCATGCGCCCGCGCGGGAAATCGCCGGCCTCGCGCAGATCGACGAATGCGCCCATCGGCGCGTCACCGCGATAGCGCGCAAGCGCACCCTCGCGCGCGCCCTCGCGGAAGCCAAGCACATCGGTGAGGATCGCGGCGGTCGGCTTCGCGTCGTTGACCAGGAGGGTCACGCCATGGAAGCCGCGGATCGCGTGCTCGGCCGGCATGTCGCGGCTCCAGGTTTGCTCGCTCTCGGCGCCGGGCACTCCAACGAGCGCAAAGCGCATGCCGTCGGCATCGCGGAAGGTCAGCACGCTCTCGCCGAAGCGCTTCTCCAGCGCATGCGGCACGCCCTTCTCGATCAACCGGTGGGTCCAGTAACCGAGCGCGGCCGCCGGGATGCGGAACGCCGTCTCCTGCGTCTCGCCAACGCCGAGGTGGCCTCCCGCCGCATGCTCCCAGGGAAAGAAGGTCAGGATGGTGCCGGGCTGCCCCTGCTCGTCGCCATAATAAAGGTGATAAGTGCCGGGATCGTCGAAATTCACCGTCTTCTTGACCAGGCGCAGTCCCAGCACGCGGGAATAAAAATCGAGATTGCGGTCGGCGCGGCCCGAAATCGCCGTGACGTGATGGATGCCGGACATGGGCCTCTCCCTGTGGCTGGCACTCTATATTGGACCGTCCCCGCCGCGCGGCAAATCTTGCAAAGCTCCCTTGCGCCAAGGCAACGTTGGGCCCGCGAGGGTCCATGCAAGTCAGCTCCTTTGGTCCGGTCGGGACGCTGCCGCAGGCGGTGCGCCGCGACTTCTCTTCCGTCCCCTACGACGAGGCGATGCGCCGCGCGCGCGAGATCGTGCCGGTGTTGCGCGAGCGGGCGCAGGCGACCGAGGATGCCCGGGTGCTCTTGCGCGAGAACGAACAGCTCCTGCATGAGAACGGGCTGTTTCGCTTTCATCAGCCGAAGACCTTCGGCGGCATGGAGCTCGAATTCGTCGCGATCTTCGATATTCCGGCCGAGATCGCGCGCGGCTGTCCCTCGACGGCGTGGAATGTCGGAAATCTCGCCACGCATCACTGGATGCTCGGCTACTACGCGCCCGAGACGCAGCACGAGGTGTGGGACGCCAATCCCGACGCGCTGATCGCGTCCTCGATCGCGCTTGCGGCCGGCCGGGCCCGGAAGGTCGACGGTGGCTTCGAGGTCACCGGCCGCTGGCCGTTCTCCTCCGGCGTCGACAACTCCGACTGGAACATGCTCGCCGTCACGGTCTACGACGGCGACAAGGCGGTGGACTGGCGGCTCTGCCTGGTGCCGAAGACCGACTACGAGATCATCGACACCTGGTACGCCATGGGCATGTGCGGCACCGGCAGCAAGGACATCGCCGTCAAGGCGCTGTTCGTCCCGGAGCGGCGCGCGCTCGCCCTCACGAGCACCCGCGGCGGCTACGAGCACCCCGGTGCCGCGCTGCATCGTGGGGCGCTGTTCGGTATCCCGATCATTGGTGCCGCCGGCATCCCGCTCTCGCCCGCTTCGATCGGCGCGGCCGAAGGCGCCTACGAGCATTTCGTCGAAACGATGCGCAAGCGCTCCGGCACCTACACGGGCGCGAAGGTCGCGGACTTCCAGGCGGTGCAGATCAAGCTTGCCCGCGCCCGCGCGCTGATCGATTCCGGTCGCGCGCTCTCGCGCAATGCCTCGATCGCGCTGCAGGAGATGTCCGCGCGGGGCGAGGTGCCGGACCTCGCCACCAAGCTGCGCTGGCGCGCGCAGTCAGCGTTCGCCGTCAATCAGGCGCGCGAGGCGGTCGAGACGCTCTGGTCCTGTTACGGCGCGCAGGGGCTTTACACGCGCGATCCGTTGCAGCGCCACCTGCGCGACGTGATCGCGATGAACCAGCACTTCTCGTTCAACTTCGACATCGCCGGCGCCGCCTTCGGCCTGCATGCGCTCGGCGGGAGTTACGTCAATCCGGCGATGTGAGAGACGTCGCTCCGTAGGGTGGGCAAAGCAGCCGCGCAGCGGCGCGTGCCCACCGACCTGTCACTCGATCGAACTGGTGGGCACGGCGCTATCGCGCCTTTGCCCACCCTACTGATCGATCTCAGGTCTTTGCGATGCTCTGGACGAGCAGACGCAACGTGTCCTCGGCACGGCGCATCGGCTGAAGGTTGCGGTATGTTCGCGCCAGCAGGAGCGCTCCTTCGAGTTGGCTGAGGATCGCGGTCGCGGCCGCGGCGGCCTGCTTCTCGCCGCTCCCAAAGCGAACCAATGCTTGGGCGATCTCCCGCTCCCAGGCCGTAAACGCCTCGCGCGCCGCCTTGCCGATTGCGTCTGAGTCGGTGGCGATTTCGAGCACGGTCGTCGCGAGCGGGCAGCCTTCACGGAAATCCGACGCTTCGAGATTCGCCGCCATGCCCTTCGCGAGATTGACGGCGAAGGACTCGGCGCTGCGCGATCCCTCAGCGACGTGCGCGATGAATGCGCGCACCGCCTTGTCTCCCAGGGCGATCGCGCCCTCGGCGATCTCCTCCTTGCCGCGCGGGAAGTGAAAATAAAGCGAGCCGCGCGGGGCCCCGCTGGCGGCCAGAATGTCTTGCAGCGCGGTGCCATGGTAGCCCTGCCGGCAGAACAGCCGGGCGGCGGCAGCGAGCGTTTTCTCTTTGGAATCAGTGGGCTTGGCCATGCACGGAACTAGCAGTTGCAAATCAGTATGTCGACCGTCATACTATGACGGTCATCATACTTACCAGCGAGGCCGTCCCCATGTCCGCGCTCACTCATTTCGCCGTCGCGGCGACACTGCTCGCCGCCCTGGCACCAGCCGCCGCGCAAAGCTTGACCGAGGCGAAAGCGCGCGAAATCATTGCGCCCTGGTACAGCCTGTTCAATGTGCCGACACGCGGTGACGTGAAAACGATCCACGAGCAGGTGCTGGCTGCGGACTATGAGTCCTGCGCCGGCTATCTCCCCGCCGAGTGCTGGGGTCGCGACACCTCCATCAAGGTCGTGTCCAACTTCTCGAACTCGATTCCCGACATGACGTTCGACATCAAGGAGGTGCTCGTCTCGGGCGATCGCGTGATCGTTCGCGGTGAAGTCTCCGGCACACCGGCGGGTGAGCTGTTCGGCGTTCCTCACACCGGCAAGGGCTTCCGGATCATGGCGATCGATATCCAGACGATCCGCGACGGCAAGATCGCGAAGACCTTCCACATGGAAAATTGGCTGAGCGCGATCGGGCAACTTCGCGCGAAGTAGGCACGGGGCCGCATTGGACGGGCAAAGCTTGTGGTCGCGCCAGCGATCGCAAGCGTGCCCGCCATGATCGCCCGCGGCGGGCACGTCGCGGAGCCTGTGCTCGGACGGCGCAAAGCGCCGATCCGAGCGCTCCTTTGCCCGCCCTACGAGCTGCTTCGTTTTTTCGGTCGCGCTGCCGCGACCCGCTGCGCCGCTCCCAACGCAGCGCGCGCCCAGGTAACAAGCTCGTCGGGTTCGTCGAACAGGCGCTCTGGCGCGCGCCAGAAGGCGAGATCGATGGTGCCGCCCTTCTTCTCGTAGTTGAGCGGCGGAAACGCCTCGGCTTCCTTGAAGACCGCACGGTTCTCGTCATCGACCCGGAAGTAGAGTGTGTTGTCCCGCACCATGGCGAGCATGAAGCCGTCGCAGAACACGCCGGTCTTGCCGAACATGCGCCGCATGGTGATGCGGCCGAGCGGTGCGAGTTGGTCGCGCAGGAACTCGGCAAAGCCCTCGCTCGCAACCATGCCGCCTCACGCGGCGTCGCGCCGCTCCGCGTCGAGCAGGCCGGCGTCGATCAGCGCCTGGCGGATGCGCGCGATCTCAGGCTCGCCGAGCTTTACCAGCGGCGGGCGCACCACCGCGCGCGGCAGCTTGCCGGTGAGCACCAGCGCCTCCTTCATGCGATTGTGCATGTCGACGGCCGGATCGGCATAGAACACGCGCGCCAGCGGTTCGATGCGGTCGTTGATGCGCTTCGCCTCGGCGAGATCGTTGCCCTTGACGGCGCGGAACAGGCGCGCCTGCAGGTCCGCGATCACGCTGCCGCTCCCCGAGAGCAGACCGTTGCAGCCGAGCACCAGCGAAGCGAACAGCCAGGCCGAATGCGTGGAGAGCACGTTCACCGGGCGCGGCAGCGCCTGCAGCGTGCGCACATGCCATTCGTGCTGCGGCACGTTGTTCGACCAATCCTTGATGGCACGCAGCGCCGGCACCTCGTCGCACAGGCGCAGCAGCGTATCCTTGGGATAGCCTTGGCCGGTCGCGAGCGGATACTGGAACGCGATCAGCGGCAGGTCGCAGGCGTCGGCGATGCGTTTGAAGTGAGCGAGCGCCATGCTGGCGTTCTGCCCCATCGTGAACGGCGCCGGTGGAAACACCAGCAGCGCCGAGGCGCCGCCCGCCGCCGCCATCTTGGCGATGCGCGCCGCTTCGAGGCTGCCGTCCGCCCAGATGCCATGCACCAGCGGCAACTTGTCGCCGATCTCATCCTGCGCGATGTCGAGCACGCGGCGCTGCTCGTCGAACGAGCACGAAGCGACCTCGGTCGAATGCGCATTGATGGTCAGCGCCGAGATGCCTTCCGTTCCCGCGACATCGCGGATGTGCCCGCGGAAGGAACGCTCGTCGATCAACAGGTCGTCGTTGAACGGCAGCAGGATCGCCGGGATGACGCCGTGCGGCAGATAATTCGCGTGCCGGGGCATGGTCGAATCCTCCGCCGCATCATGGCGCGGGCCGGGACCATACCGCACGAAGCTTGAGGATTTCCAGCGCACCTTGGCCGCACCGTGCGCCGGCTGAACTACTTGCAATTGAATAATGCGTTGGGCACACTGATCAAGGTAGCATGGACATACGTTTTTAGGGGAGGAGGAAGATGGCCGACGCGGTTTTCAGAACACTTGTACCCGATGCTCCACTTTACCGACGAACCGAAGGCGACGTCGCGCGATCCGATCTCTTCGCGCTTCGCGAGCGGCTGACGAATTTTTCCTTGACCGTTGAACCGAAGCGACCGGGTTTGAAACAGCCTAGTCTGGTATCGACGTATGATGGGAAGATCAAATCTCTGCTTCTATCTCTTCCGAAGTTCAGCGTGACGGATGGCGATCTTGCTCCAGCATATCAATCGCTTATCCGTGCATTGGAAGTCGGCACGAAATTCGTCGTTGTCCACCACAAATCACATCGTGGTGAGATCGATAAATGGTTTGCAGATGCTGGCCACTCAGCCAACGTAACCTATGTCTCGCTTGCCGATTATGTGAGTTTTACAGATTGGGCGGAGGATAGTTACGTATCGCTCGTCGATAAAGAAGATGGCGCTCATTACCTAATGGAGCCCTGGGAGTTCAAACGGTCCGGAGACGCCTTGATCGCGGACGCCGTTGAAGAGGCGGGAGTGCTGTCAGCGTCACAAGCGCCGTTGATTTTTCAAGGTGGGAATTGTCTCGTCGGCAAGGATCACTGGTTTTTGGGGCGCGACTATTTCGCGGATAGTGTCGCCTTACTCACCGGCCAGCGGCCGCCGGTCACGATCCCTAAAGATACTCTGGCAGCAAAATTCACTCTTGATTTGTTTAAGGATTACGTAGATGCGGAGCGAGAACTCATCCTACTGGGGACTGAGAAGCCGATTAGCCTTCGACAGTACGTGGGCGCCAAAGAGGGCTCTGAATACATTTTGGACATTCCTGCCGAAGGCGCAGGAACATACCAGCCGATTTTTCACATTGACATGTTTGTCACACTGGCCGGCAAGCGAAAGAACGAGAAATTCAAGGTTCTCGTTGGCGACCCGGCCTTGGCTGATGAGGCGCTTGGGACCAAGTCGTCATACGCTCTTGCGGGTGTGTACGGCATCATCGCGAAGCAGATTGCCGATCTCGGCTTTGAGGTCCTCCGGAATCCGCTCGTCCATTGGCCTACGAAAGGTCGAAAATACAAGCTTTCCAACCTCAAGGAAATCGCTACTTCGTCGCAGAGCGAGGCGCTGTCACGCGCCGTAGCCGAACTGACGAGTCTGGGCGCAAACGATGCCACCGATGTCACAGCCCGTTCTTGGCATCATATCACCTGGAATAACTGTCTAGTTGAGGACATGGATCAAGGCTCGACGGTTTATCTTCCGACCTTCGGTTATGGTGACAAATCCAAACTGGCGGCGTTAGATCAGCATATGGCTTCGCTTTGGAAAGGACTGGGCTTCCAAGTCAAGCTGCTAGGCGACTTCAACGGTTTTGCCAGACGTCAAGGCGTCGTGCACTGCATAAAGAAGTATCTTGAGCGTGCGCCCAGCTGAGAAGCCAACTTCGTCGATAGTTCGCGGGGCTCGTATTGACCGCTTAAGCGCCTTCCATGATGCGGATGTCGCGGTCCGCGCCGTTGCCGAGCGCATCGAGCGCGGCCTTGTAGCCGGGCGAGTCGTGGCATGCGGTCGCCGCCGCGACGCTGTCGAACTCGATCACGACGCAGCGCTGGGCAAGCCCGTTCTCGTAGGTCTTGGCCGGATTGCCGCGCGCCAGAAACTTGCCGCCCGCCGCCTGGATCGCCGGACCCGCGAGCTTCGCGTACGCCGCAAGCTTGTCCGGATCGTGCACCGCCCGATAGGTCGCGACCCAATACGCCTTGGCCATTCGTCTTCTCCCTTTTGCTTCTGCGAGCCTAACGCGCTTCACCGATAAATCCAGCCTGCAGCGTCTTGAGGCGCGCAAGCGCCGCCTCGGACAACGGGCCCTTCTCGATCGCCGCGAGCGCGGCCTCCAGCTCTTCGATATTCGCAAGCCCGATCTCGGTAGTGGAAAGCTTGCGCGCCGCGATCGCAAAGCGCATCGCGAGCTCGGTCAAGCTCCCGGCATGGCCTTCGCTCACCATCGGCGCGAGCCGCCGCGCGCGGGCAACATCTGCCGCATAGCTCGCGCCGGAGCCGATCGGCTCGACCGTCGCAAGGCCGAGCGGGTTGCGCTCCTCGCGTCCCGACAGCGCGCCGCCGGCGAGCACGCGGATGCCGATCGTGCCGACGCCATGCTTTTCGGCGAAATCGAGAATGCGACCGTAGTCCTGCGCCGGATAGGCGGATGGGATCGCTTCGGCCGGACTCGGATTGAGCGCGTTGAACGGCACCTGCGCGCCGTCGAAGGCGCCCGAGGCGATCAGCGTGTGCAGCGCGGCGGTCTCGCCGATCGCCGTGAAGCCGATGAAGCGCGTCTTGCCCTGCTCGCGCATCCTGTTGAACGCGGGCACGACGTCGCTCAGCACTTCCTCGGCGCTCAGCGTCTGCCCCGCGGGCGCGCCGATCGTGTTGTGCAGCTGAAACAGGTCGACGTGATCGCGCTTCAACCGCCGCAGCGAGGTTTCGAGCGAAGCCGCGATGGCGTCGATGTTGCGCTCCGCCGGCAGGCGCACCTTGGTGCTGACGATGACGTTGGGCTTGAGCGCGGCGAGCACGCGCCCGAGGTTTTCCTCGGATGCGCCGTCGCCGTAGAGCGCCGCAGTGTCGAAGTGATTGACGCCGGCCTCGATGGCGCGCGCGACCGCGCGCTCCTGATCGGCCGGTGCGCCGCGCGTCATCAGCCCGCCGACCGCGCCGCATCCGAAGGTGAGCACCGAAACGGAGAGGCCGGTGCGGCCGAATTTGCGCTTTTCCATGGCGGCCAACCTAACGGCCCGCTCGTCCCCGCGAAAGCCGGGACTCGGTCAAATCAGCCGCATTGTTCCGCGATCACGATATGGCCTTGGTGCATGCACGCTTGCGCCGAATTCGACCGACAAGACGCACGCCGGGACTGGAGGGCTCAACAACAACAAGTGGAGCACTTCATGCGTGCTTGCGTCATCGCTGCGGCCATCGTCGCCCTTACCCAGCCGGCCTTCGCGGCAAAGACCCACAAGAAAAAGAGTTCGCATCGCCATCACGTTTCCCATCTGTCGCATCAGAGCATTGCCAAACATCACCGCGCTCACGTGCGGGTGCGGCGAGCGCCGATCGAATCCGGGTACGCGGCGCCGCAGACCTTCGCGCGCACCGACGCGACCGACACACCGCTCTTCAGCGATCCCTCCTTCCCGAACCGGTCGTCACAAGCCTCGGCCACCCCTGCGCCGCGTTTCGAGCAATTCGGCGAGCCCGCGCAACCATCCTACGGCGAGGCCGCTCCGCGCGTCCGCGCAGCTCGCGCGGCTGGCCTGCGCAACACCGCGCTCGACGCGATGATCGCGCGCCATGCGGCGGCGAACGGCCTGCCGGTCGAGCTGGTGCATCGCGTGGTGAAGCGCGAGAGCGGCTATAATCCGCGCGCCAGCAGCCGCGGCAACATCGGGTTGATGCAGATCCGCACCGCGACTGCGCGCGGCATCGGCTACAGCGGCTCGGCCGCCGGCCTGCTCGATCCGGAGACCAACCTCACCTACGCGGTGCGCTATCTCGCCGGCGCCTACCGCGCAGCCGGAGGCAATGCGGGCCGCGCAGTCTCACTGTACGCAAGCGGCTATCATGGCCGCGGAACGATGTAGCGCGCGGGTGCAGCCTCAGTTGAGCGTCACGCCGGCGCTTTTCACCACCTTGTCCCACGTCACGATGTCGGCCTGAAGCATCTTCAGGAAGTCCTCGGGCGAGGTGATCAGCGGCTCGGCGCCCTGCGCGGCGAGGAAGTCGACCATCTCCCTGGTGCGCAGGATCGCTGCCACGTCGGCGTTGATCTTGCGCACGATTGCGTTGTCGATTCCCGCGGGCGCCAGAATGCCCCACCACGGGTTCACGTCGAATCCGGGAAAGCCCTGCTCGGCGATGGTCGGAATGTCAGGCGCTGCGCCGATGCGCTTGCCGCTCGACACCGCGAGCGCGCGCACCTTCCCGCTCTGCACCATCTGCAGCACCGACGGCACGCTGGAGAACGCCGAGTCCACCTGCCCGCCGATCACGTCGGTGATCGCCGGCGCAACGCCGCGATACGGCACGTGCAGCATCTTGATGCCCGCTTCGCTCTTGACCATCTCGCCGAGCAGATGATTGACCGAGCCGTTGCCGGAGGACGCATAGGTGAGCGCATCGGGCTTGGCGCGCGCGAGCGCGATGTATTCGGCGAGGCTCTTGGCCGGCAGGTCCGGATTGACGATCAGCACGAACGGCGTCGAGGCGAGCGTCGCGATAGTGGTGAAATCCTTCACGCTGTCGAACGGGATTTTCTGGTAGAGCGCCGGGTTGATCGCCTGCGAGCCCGCATAGGTGACGAGCAGCGTGTAGCCGTCCGGCGCCGACTTCGCGACCGCGTCGGTGCCGACCACGCCGCCCGCGCCGGCGCGGTTCTCGATCACCACCGCCTGGCCCCATTTCTCGCTCAGCATCTGCCCGATCTTGCGCGCGAACACGTCGGTCGCGCCGCCCGGCGTCTGCGGCACGATCAGCTTCACCACCCGGTTCGGATATTGCGCGGCGGCGGGGAGTGCGCCGAGGCATGCGAGCACGACAGCCGAAACGATGGCGAGCCAGACGCGATGCATGCTTCCTCCCATCAGCGAACCTTCGTCATGCCCGGCCTTGTGCCGGGCATCCACGTCTTTCTTTGTTGAACCTCAAGACAGACGTGGATGGCCGGGACAAGCCCGGCCATGACGCAAACCGTCACGCCGCTGCCAGATGCCGCTTGAAGAACGCCACGGTGCGCTCCCACGCAAGCTTGGCGGCGGCTTCGTTGTAGCGCGGCGTCGAGTTGTTGTGGAAGCCGTGCTGCGTGCCCGGATAGATGTGCATCTCGTGCGGCACGTCTGCTGCTTTCAGCGCCTTCTCGTACTCCGGCCACATCGCGTTGATGCGCTCGTCGGTCTCGGCGTACTGGACCAGCAGCGGCGCCTTGATCTTCGCCACGCTCGCGGTCTCCGCCGCCGCGCCATAGAACGGCACGCCCGCGTGCATGTCTCCCCCAAGCGTTGCGGCGAGCCAGTTGGTGGTGCCGCCGCCCCAGCAGAAGCCGGTGACGCCGAGCCGCCCCGTCGAGGACGCATGCGCTTTCACAGTGCGCGCGCTGTTCGCCATGTCGGTGCGCAGCTTGCCCTGATCGAGGCTCGCCTGCAGCGAGCGGCCGTCGTCGTCGTTGCCCGGATAACCGCCGACCGGAAAGAGCCCGTCCGGCGCGAGCGCGAGGAAGCCCTCCGCCGCGGCGCGGCGCGCCACGTCCTCGATGTAGGGGTTGAGCCCGCGGTTCTCGTGGATCACCAGCACGGCGGGGAACGGCCCCTGCCCGGCCGGCGTGACGAGATAGCCGCGCATCGTGCCCGACGTGCCGCCCGGTGAGGGATAGGTCACATACGTCGCCTTGATGCGCGGATCGGTGAACGAAATCGTCTGCGCCTGCGCGTAGCGCGGCATCAGCGCCTGCGCCATCGCGAGCCCGCCCGCGATCGCACCGGCGCGCGCCAGAAACTCGCGGCGGTCGATGTGGCCGTGGCAGTACTCGTCGTAGAGATCGAAGATGCGTTGGTCGATCCAGGTTTGCGTGAGGGGATGGGGTGGGGCGTCGGTGCGTGTGGCGGGTTCGGCGGTGAGTTGGGTGGACATGGGTGTGGGCTCCAAAGGGTATGGCGGGACTTTAGCCGAGTGCAGCACGCAGGAGAATTGCGCTGCGTGTCCCGGACGCGGGTCCAACCTCACCTACAACCTGTTTGGGCGAATGCCCCGAAGGAACGGCCGCAGTTGCCAGTTGTGTCTTACTGCAAGAGTATGGCGCAAGGTTCCAGGGGTTCGGGGGATGCCGTGGCCGACAACGTTAACTCAGAACTGTTAACGACCATTCGCCTTGTCCTGATCTCGGTCAGGCGGTCGCTTGAGCTAAGACTGACGGCGCGCACGCAATCTGAATCCCCAGACTCGGCGGTGCTCAAAGATTTTCTTCTGGCGGTCGAGAGTGCTCGGCTCACTTTCATGGCTGCCGACAGGAGGCCGCCTCATCAAGCCTCCTTCGACTCCGTCGAGCCTCACCTTGTCGCGACGATCAGAGAACTCAACGGAATTATGGCCGAGGAGCGTTATACGCCGATCCTCAAAAGGGCATTCAGAATGGGCTTTTCAGCGGGGACGAGGGACCAAAGCCCCAAAGGGTTGATGCCGGGATTCGAAGGAAAGGAAATGAGCATCGGGGACGCATTGTCCCGTCTTCTTGAATATGCGTCGGAGTATGGCCCGCCTCCATCATCCAGTCCGGCAGTGCGCGATTTGTTCGAACTGCGTTCAATTGTTCCCAAGCAGAAAATTGCTCCAGCACAGTTTGAGGTAAAGGAGAGCCGCGTCGTCATTGCGAGACGGACAAGCCCGCATGATGAAGATGACAAGAACAACATCGCATCAGCGAAGGCGGAGCTTCAGAGGAATAATCAACGAATCATTCAAGAACTAGAGCGGTCCAATTGTGATCGCAGGCTGTTAGAGAATGTTCAGGAGCTACAGAAACTTCTGAACGACGATACTGATGCGATCAAAATCGGACTTGCGAATCTCGGCTGTGAAGTGATGTCGGCTGCATTTGAGCATGAGCTGCCCACAGCGGTCGCATCCATGCTCAAGTCCCATACGAGGGGCGTCAATCTTTTTGTCGGTCAGTTTCCAGAGTGGAATAAGTTTCTGGAGAACGCCGCATCAGTTCACATCGAGGCTTCCGACGTTGGCGCAATTAAAACCGCTTCGGATACGGTCATCGCTGAGTTGAGAGGTCGCCCCGATCTAATCGATCCCGAAGTACCGAGAACTTTGTCGCACTTGAATGAGCTTCTGAGAACGCCGTCGGCCGCTGGGAAGCGCGCGGCCTTCGCAGTCTTGCGCAGCGTCGAAAATCTTATCAGTGTTATCTACACTTTCGGGGCTGAGTTCGCCGAGAAGCTCGCCTCGAAAACCGTCGATCACGCATCAACGGTAGCTTCCAAGCTATTGGTGCGGTCGCTACTTGCACTAGCCCTTGCCGGCGCAGCTTCAATTGGGCCCTTTGCAGGAAAAGTCTCGGAAATGAAATGGCTTCAAACCGCTTCCGAGATTGTCAAAAAGCAGATTCAGAAGCTTGCGGACGAATAGCCTAGGGCCGTAGCGCGCAATAAGCTACGCGAAGCGAGCGCATTGGGGCCGAGGCCTGCGGCGCAGTGCGCTTCGCCCTACAAACTTGTGCCGGGGATAACTTTTCCCACTTATCCCCCTCATGTCCTATCCATAGAATAAAATCACAATATCACCACCTTTCCGCCCTTCCCTTGCCGCACCCGCCTCCCATGTTGCATGCGCCTCGCTCTCCGAGGGGCGTCAACCGGTGACGCGGCTTGATGGAGCGGGCGGGATGCGCAGGCGGAGATCAGCCAAGCGGTCCCGGAGTTGGCCAAGGGGCAACCCAAAGCCGGCTTGTGCGGCGCCCGCGCGCCGGGGCTAGTCACCCCGGCTCCCGGGCGGCTTCGGGACCCGCCCTTGGGGCACTATGACCCCTGTGCGAGGTGCTCGCTCAAAGCCCGGTCTGATCGCCGGGGGAAGCGCGGCCCGGAGCTGAGGCAGAACCGAAAGGATCTGCCGAGAGCCGCCGCAGAGCGCCGAGAGGCGCGCCCGGCCCGCGTCATGGGTCGGGCATCTCCGGCGATCCGGAGATAGGCCCGACCGCGAGGCGGGCCACGGGTGCGGCGTATCCGCACCAGCGCCTGCCGGCGCTCTGCTCCCCTCGTTCTTTCATCGAGGAGCAACGAACTGGGAATGATCCGCGCACCGGAGTGCTGCGGAAAAGGAGAACGCATGCGCAAACGCAAAGCTTCGAAGCCACCACCCCTGAAAGACCCGAGCGCAATCGGAGACGAAGAACTGGACACCGCCTATCGGGCGTTCCGCGAACGCGCGAAGTCGTGGCCGGAAGCCAAGCGCAAGGCGGGTTATGCCAAATTCCGGCAGGCCTTCGACCGGCGCCGCGCCAACGACACGCGCATCACGTGCAACTATTTTCGCTTCTGGCTGGTGTGCGCGGACAAGGCCTGCTTCCGCAACAAGTCCTGCAGCGGTGACGCAATGGCCTGCCACGATCGCTTCTGGCCGCTCGTGCCGGAGAAGCTCAAGTTCGAGTTTCGCGGCTTGATCGTCGCGTTGAACGATGGGCTCTCGGCCGAGGACGCCGTGCGCAAGGTGAAGGCCGACTGGGAGCGGATGGAGGCGCTCGTGCGCGAGACGGGCCAGGGGCCGGCGGCGGAGAGCGTTCGTTCTGCGACCGCGCACCCATCTTGCGCTCAGGCCGGAGGCGCGCTCGTGC
>JBAVXH010000140.1:0-21190 GCA_049698215.1 Xanthobacteraceae bacterium
GCTCGATCCAGGCCGAGCTGCCGCAGGGCACGGTCAAGTTCGCCAACATCGACGACCTGCAGAAATATCTGCTCGGCAATCGCTAGTGAAGCGGATTTGACATTCGCTACCCACCCAGCCGCGGGCTCGCGAAGCGAATGTCAAATCCAAAGCTCCACTAGAACGTAATACTTGCTAGTGGTCCTTTGATTCTAACATTCGCAACGGAGCCCGCCGCACTGGGATGCGAATGTTAGAATCGGACCACTAGGTACAAAGGAGCAGTACCGATGAAAGCCGGAGTCTCGTCGCCGAACGGGCTTGAGTTGCGCGATATCCCGCAGCCCGAGCCGAAGCCGAACGAAGTGCTGACGCGCGTGAAGGCGTGTGGCCTGAACCGCGCCGATCTCTCGGCTGCCAAGGCGTCGTTCGGGCACGGCGTGATGGGCGCCGCGCTTGGGCTCGAATGGGCCGGCGAGGTCGTCGCGGTTGGCAGCGACGTGAAGGGCTTCAAGCCCGGCGACCGCGTGGTTGCGTCTGGCAGCGGCGGCTATGCGGAATATGCCGTGTCGGATTATGGCCGCACCATCGCGCTGCCCGCGACCTTCTCGTTCGAGCAGGCGGCGGTGCTCCCCGTCGCGCTGCACACCTTGCACAACGCGCTGATCACGCAAGGGCGCCTCAAAGCCGGTGAGAGCGTGCTGATTCAAGGCGCAAGCTCCGGCGTCGGCCTGATGGGCTTGCAGATTGCGAAGATGAAGGGCGCAAAGCCCGTGATGGGCTCGGCCACCAACGATGCGCGCCGCTCGCGGCTCAACGAATTCGGCGCCGATCTCGCGATCGATACGCGCGACGAGAAATGGCCGGATCAGGTGTTGGAGGCGACCGGCGGCAAGGGCGTGAACCTGACAGTCGACATGGTATCGGGGCCGCAGGTGAACCAGATCATGAAGGCGACCGCCGTGCTCGGCCGCATCGTGAACGTCGGGCGGCTCGGTGGCGTGACCGCCGAGTTCAATTTCGACCTGCACGCCATGAAGCGCATCGACTATATCGGCGTCACCTTCCGCACGCGCTCGCTCGAGGAAGTGCGCGAGATCGTGCGGCTGATGAAGGCCGACCTGTGGGATGCGGTGACTTCCGGCAAGCTCAAGTTGCCGGTCGACCGGACTTTCCCGCTCGACGAATGCGTCGCCGCGCATGCCCACATGAAGGCGAACCAGCACTTCGGGAAGATCGCGCTGGTGATGTGAGCCCCACCGTCATCCCGGGCGAGCGCAGCGAGACGCTGGCACGATTGCGCCGAAGCCGAGAGATCGGTGTCTACTGGGTCCCGGATAGCCGCTGCGCGGCTTCCGGGATGACGACCGGGAACAAAGAGCCCCACCGCGACAATCGGCCCGTCGAACATTGCACTTTGGTAATGTGCCGGGCCGCTGTTTTCTGTGCTAGGCAAGCTCCAACAAGAGCCGCTTGCGAAGGCGCGGCCGTCACGAGGGGAGACGCGTGACCGCGGAAACTGCCGCCCTGGTCGCACCGCGCGAAGGCGCCCGGCGCATTCCGCTCGGCTGGCTCTGGTCGGCTGCGCTACTGGTCCTGCTCACGTTCCTCGTCATCTACCCCGTGTCGATGCTGCTGCTCGGAGCGCTGACCAACACCAATCCGGTGGTGGATGGGTTCGGCGTATTCGATATCTCGCTCGCGAACTTCATCACCGTTCTCGGCAATCCGAACGTCCACTTTGCGCTCGCGAACTCGCTGATCGCGTGCGGCGGGGGCACTGCGCTTGCGGTCATCATCGGGCTCACGTTCTCGTGGGTGGTGGTGCGCACCGACACGCCGGCCAAAGGCTTCATCGCCGCTGTGAGCATGATCCCGCTGTTTGTGCCGCCGCTGGTCGCGGCGGTCGCATGGTCGATCCTCGCCTCGCCGAAGACCGGACTGCTCAACACCATGATCAAGTGGGCGGGCATCGACTTCCGCTTCAACGCCTACTCTATGGAAGGGATGATCGCGATCTTCGGCATCTATTATGCGCCGTACGTCTACATGTTCACCGCCTCGGCGCTGCGCAACATGGACCCGGCGCTCGAAGAGGCCGCCGAAGTGTCGGGCGCGAGCGCGCTGCGCATCCTGTTCACCATTACGTTCCCGCTGATCGCGCCGGCGATCCTCTCGGGCATGCTGCTGTCGTTCATCGTGATGCTCGGCATCTACGGCATTCCGGCGGTACTCGGCGCGCCCTCCGATATTCCGGTGCTCACCACCTACATCTTCAAGCTCACCAACTGGTCGCCGCCGCTCTACTCGACCGCGGCCTCGGTCGCGATCATCCTGATGGTCGTCACCGGCTTTCTGGTGTGGTTGCAGCAGCGGGTGATCAGCGGGCGCAGCTACATCACGGTTGCCGGCAAAGCGTTCCGGCCGGGCGTGATGAAACTCGGCGCTTGGCGCTATTTCACGTTCGGGTTGGCGGTCGTTTATCTGGTCGTCGTCGTGGTGCTGCCGACGCTGGCGCTGATCGTCGCGGGCTTCCGCAAGTTCCTGTTCATCCGTGACGTCCACGCCCTGTTCGACCTCAACGCCTACTCGCTCATCCATTTCCAGCGGCTGTTCGAGAACCCACTGGCGATGCGCTCAATCTGGAACACAATGGAAGTCGGGCTGATCACCGCGCTGGTCGGCGGCGTGCTGGCGTTTGCCATCGGCTACACGGTCAACCGCACGCAGGCGACCGGGCGGCGCGCGATCGATGTGATCTCTACGCTGCCGATCGCGATCCCCGGCCTCGTCATCGGCGTCGCGTATCTGTGGGCCTGGATCGGGCTGCCGGGGGGGCTTTACGGGACGATCTGGATCCTGGCGCTGGCCTTCATCGCGCGCTTCATGCCCGACACCATCAAGGCGCTCTCCACCTCGCTTCTGCAGATTCACAAGGAACTTGAGGAGGCCTCCTGGATCTGCGGCAAGGGGCTGATCGGCACGATCAGGACGATCGTGCTGCCCTTGGCGCGCCCGGGCGTCATCGCCGGCATGACGCTGCTGTTCATTCTGGCGATCCGCGAGCTCGGCTCGTCGCTGTTCCTCTACACGTCGAACACCATGGTCATGGCGGTGCTGCTGCTCGACTACTACGAGGGCGGCAATATCGGCATCACGTCGGCGTTCAGCCTGGTGCAGACCGTGCTGCTCGCGGTGCTGATCGGCATCGCGCATTTCCTCTCGCGCGGCGGGGCGAGCGTGCGGGTCGGTGGAACAAGTTAGCAAGAAACGACAAGGAGACGCTCATGACCAAACTCTCGCGCCGGCAATTCACCGCAGGTGCTGCCGCAACCGTCGCGGCCCCGTTCGGCCTCACGACCGCGCAAGCGCAGAACTTCGGCGGAGCCGAACTGATCGAAGCCGCGAAGAAAGAAGGCAAGCTCGTCTACTACACGGCCGATTTCACCGAGCCAGAACAGGTCATCATCAAGGAATTCAACCGACGCTTTCCATTCGTGAAGGTCGAGATGGTGCGCGCGCCGGGCGGCCAGCTCATCACCCGCATCAAGACCGAGGCAGCCGCCGGCAAGCTGCTTGCCGACGTGGTCAACCATTCCGACCGCGGCTTGATGCTCGGCATCAAGGATGTGTTCCAGGACTACGCGCCGCCGAACGCCAAGGATTACCGCGACGACGTGCAGGTTGCACCGCAGCTCTGGCCCAAGACCACGCTCGGCTGGTCGATCGCCTACAACACCGAGCTCGAGAAGAACCCACCGAAGACCTGGATGGACCTGTGCAAGCCCGAATACGGCCCGAAGAAGATCGGCCAGGTGGTTGCGCCTTCGGGCGGCACGACCTGGACCCGCATCATGTTCGAGCGCCAGGTGCTGGGCGAGGACTACTGGAAGAAGCAGGCCGCGACGCAGCCGATTCTCTATCCGTCGGGCGCGCCGACCTCCGATGCGATGGTGCGTGGCGAGATTTCCATCGGCGTACTGCTCTACAACATCGCCTACATCAAGAAGAAGGACGGCGCGCCGGTGGACATCATCTTCCCGTCCGACGGTGTGCCGCTGAACTACTATGCGGCGGGCGTGACGAAGAGTTCGGCCAATCCGAACGCCGCCAAGCTGTTCCTCAACTGGAACATGTCGGACGAGGGCCAGGCCTTCCACATCAAGGAGCTCGGCTATCTGACGGCGCTGAAGAATCCGCCGTTCAATCCCCCTGGCTACGATCCCAAGGTGATCAAGGCGTGGTCGCCGAAGTTCGAGGAATACGTAAGCCTACGCGATCAGTGGATCGACGAATGGAACAAGGTCTATGGGTATCGCCAGTAAGCTCGCAACTGCCGTCCTCTCGCTCGCTGCGCTGGCCGCCCCCGCGGCCGCGCAGTTCGGCCCGCCCGAACTGATCGAGGCGGCGCGCAAGGAGGGTAAGCTCGTCTTCTACAGCGCGAACGTGGCGGAGAGCGAGACGCCGGTCATCAATGCGTTCAACAAGCGCTTTCCGTTCATCAAGGTCGAGTTCCTGCGCGCGCCGGGCAATCAATTGCTCCAGCGCGTGAAGACCGAAGCGGCGGCCGGCAAGTTGCTCGCCGACGTGATCGATCATTCCGATCGCTCGCTGATGCTGGAGATCGAGAATCTGTTCCAGGACTACAAGCCCCCGAATGCCGCCGACTACATCCCGGAAGCACGCGTCTCGGAGAAGCTGTGGCCGCGCTCCACCGTGGTCTGGGCGATCGCCTACAATTCCGAGCTGGTAAAGAACCCTCCCAAGACCTGGATGGACCTCACCAAGTCCGAATATGGAAGCAAGCAGATCGGCAACGTAATTGCGCCGTCAGGCGGAACGACCTGGACGCGTGCGATGTTCGAGCGCCAGGTTGTCGATCCGGACTACTGGAAGAAACAGGCGGCGACTCAGCCGATGCTGTTTCCCTCCAATGCGCCGACCTCCGACTCGCTCGTGCGCGGCGAGATTCATGTCGCGGCGCTGCTCTACAACGCGATCTTCCCGAAACTGCGTGACGGCGCGCCTGTGAAGGTCTTCTTCGCACCTGAAGGCGCGCCGCTGACGCCGTTCGCGGCCGGCATCCCGAAGACCGCAGCCAATCCGAATGCCGCGAGGCTGTTCCTCAACTGGTGCCTGTCGGAAGAAGGGCAGGCGATGATGATCAAGGACATCGGCAATCTGACCTCGCTGAAGAAGGCGCCGCTCTATCCGGAGGGCTTCGACCCGAACGTGGTGAAGGTGTGGGTGCCGAAGTACGACGAATTCGTGAAGCTGCAGCGCGAATGGCTCGAGGAGTGGAACAAGACTTACGGTTACCGACAGTGACGCTCTCGACGAGAGAGGGGCGCATGAGACGCAAGGGACTAACGCGGCGCAAGCTGCTGGCATCGGCCGCTGGCATCGGCAGCTTCGCGATCATCGGGCGGTCGCGCGCCGCGACGCCCTACAAGCCCTCTGACAGCCTCATCGATGCGGCGAAGAAGGAAGGCAAGTTCCTCCTCTATACCGCGACCTTCACCGAGGTGGAGCAGGAGGTCATCAACGAATTCCGCAAGAAGTTTCCCTTCATCCGCATCGAGATGATCCGCGCGCCCGGCGGCCAGCTGATCCAGCGCGTGAAGACCGAAGCGGCGGCCGGCAAGCTCGCCGCCGACCTCGTGCTGCACTCCGACCGCGGGTTGATGAAGGCGATCGACAATCTCTTTGCCGAATACGAGCCGCCCAACGCCAAGGACTATCTGCCCGGCACGCTCGCCTCGCCGAAGCTGTGGCCCAACCTCACGGCCGGCTGGTGCGTCGCCTATCACACGGAGCTTGTGAAAGATCCGCCGAAGACCTGGGTCGATCTGACCAAGCCCGAATACGCCGGCGGGCAGATCGCGCAGGTGATCGCGCAATCTGGCGGCACGACCTGGACCCGCATCATGTTCGAGCGGCAGGTGCTCGGCGAGGACTACTGGGCGAAGCAGGCCGCGACCAAGCCGAAGCTTTATCCATCGGGCGCGCCTCTCTCCGACGCGCTGGTGCGCGGCGAAGTCTCGATCGCGCCGCTCGTCTACAACATCATCTACCCGAAGGAGCGCGACGGCGCGCCGGTGAAGACCTTCTTCCCGCCGGAGGGCGTGCCGATCGTGCCCTATGCCTCAGGCATTCCGAAGACCGCGCAGAACCCGAACGCCGCGCGGCTCTATTTCGAATGGCAGCTCTCCGAGGAGGGGCAGATCTACTCGATCAAGCAGCACGGCAATCTGACCTCGCTCAAAGTGCCGCCGCTGCTCCCGGCCGGCATGACCAAGGACACCAAGTTGTGGGTGCCGAAGTTCGAGGAGTTCGAGGCGCTCTACGGCAAATGGATCGAGGAGTGGAACAAGGTTTACGGGTACAGGCAGTGATTGGAAGTATTGAATGTCCGCCGAACTGATCGTCTCGCATTTGCGCAAGCAATTCCTGGTCGGCCGCCCCGCGGTCGATGACGTGAGCTTCCGTATTGCGGCGGGCGAGATCGTGGTGCTGCTCGGGCCGTCCGGCTGCGGCAAGACCACGACACTGCGCTGTATCGCGGGCCTGGAGCATCCGACCGGCGGCACGATCTCGATCGGCGGGGACGAGGTTGCGGCACCCGAGCGCGGCGTGCACGTGCCGCCGCGCTCGCGCAACATCGGCATGGTGTTCCAATCCTACGCGGTGTGGCCGCACATGACGGTGCGCCAGAACGTCAATTATCCCCTGCGCCACCGCAAGGTTCCGCGCCAGGAAGCCGCCCGCAAGGTCGACGAGGTGCTCGCACTTGTGGGCTTGTCCGAGTATTCCGAGCGCCCGGTGACGCAGCTCTCCGGCGGACAGATGCAGCGCGTCGCGCTCGCGCGTGCGTTGGTCTATGAGCCGCGCATCCTCTTACTCGACGAGCCGCTTTCGAACCTCGACGCCAAGCTGCGGCTGCGGTTGCGCGACGAACTGCGCCGCATCATCAAGAAAGCGAAGGTCACTGCGCTCTACGTCACGCATGACCAGAGCGAGGCCGTGGTGCTCGGCGACCGCATCGGCGTGATGGAGAACGGCAAGCTGATGCAGATGAGCGCGCCGGTCGAGCTCTACAACAAGCCCGAGAACCTGTTCGTCGCGAACTTCACCGGCGTCTCGAACCTGATCAAGGGCACGATGAGCACGCCCGACGTCGTGAAGCTCTTAACCGGCGAGGCGCTGCGCATCACGGGCGTTACGCGCAGCAAGACGGGCGACGCCGTGGTGGTGGCGGTGCGGCCGGAGAATATCTTGCTGCGCGCGAATGGCGAGGGTGGGGAAGCGGCAAACAGCTTCCCGGCTCGCGTGGTCGAGAACCACTTCCACGGCACGCAGACGACCTACGCGCTCGATGCGCTCGGCCACCGCCTCGAGGCCGTCGAACTCGGCACTGTGCCGCGGTTCAACGCCGAGGACACGATCCGGATCGTCATTCCGCCGGACCACTCCTGGGTATTTCCGCATACCGACGGCCAGTACGCACCCATGACGGCCGCGCGATCCTGACGCAGCCTACTCCCCCTTGATCCCCGCCTCACGGATGATCCGCCCGTACTTCGCGGACTCCTCGTCGATGAACGTTGCGAATGCCGCGGGCGTCGAGCCGATCGGCTCGAAGCCGAGGAGGCCGAGGCGGTCCTTCACGTCCGGCTGCGCCAGAGCCTTGGCGGCCTCGTTCTGCAGTTTCGCGGTGATGTCGGCGGGCAGCCCCTTCGGCCCCCACAGCCCGTACCACGAAACGAAATCGAAGCCCGTCATGCCGGACTCCGCGATGGTCGGAATGTTGGGCGCAGCGGCGACGCGCCTTGTGCGGGTTACCGCGAGCGCCTTGATCTTGCCGGCTGTCGCCAGCGGCAGCGAAGAGGCCATCGGATCGGCAATCAGGTGGATCTGTCCGCCCATGATGTCGTTGAGCATCGGGCCCGCACCCTTGTAGGCGATCACCAGTGTGTCGAGCTTGGCGTCGCGCTTAAGCAGCTCGACCGCGAGATGGCCGGCCGAGCCGAAGCTCGACGTCGCGAAGGTGAACTTGTCCGGCGTCTTGCGCACCAACTCGAAGAACTCTTTCAGATTGCTGGCCGGCACGTTCGGTGCGGTCGAGACGATGAGCGGGCCCGCAGCAAGCAGCGAAATCGGCGCGAAATCCTTCACCGCATCGTAGGGAATCTTGCTGTTGAGGAACGGCGTGATGATGTGGATCGAGGCGCTAAGCATCAGCGTGTAGCCATCCGGTGCGGCTTTCGCGAGGCTGTTCGCGCCGACGGCACCGCCGGCACCGCCTGCACGGTTCTCCACGATGAAGTTCGCGCCCATGCTCTCGTTGAGTTTCTGCACGATAAGCCGCGCAACGACATCGACCGAGCCGCCCGCCGGGTAGGGCACGACCACGCTCACGGTGCGGGTCGGGTAGGGCTGCGCGAGCGCAGTCAGGGCCGACGCGAGAAACACAAAGAGAGCCAGTGACGCGCGTTTCATGTGCTTCCCCCCGATTGGTCTGGGCGCGTTTTCTGCCCACGACAGTGGGCCGTAGGCGAGCCAAAACGTAGCACGTGCGTTGCAAAGGCGCAGGCCTGTTGCCAGCGCCGGAAAACCATGGTCGCCTTAGCACCCAAAGAGTTTGGGGAGACGCCGATGACCGCCCGCATCGCAGCCGCGCTCGCGTTCGCCCTGCTGCCGCTCGCCGCGAGCGCCGAGGAGATCGTGGTGAGCAATTACGGCGTCACCACCAACGGCATGCCCTATGCGGTCGCGATGGCGAAAGGCTTTTTCAAGCAGCAGGGCGCGGACGTGACCGGCATCTTGTCGTCTGACGGCGGCGGCACCACGGTGCGCACCATGCTCGGCGGCAATCTCGCCTATGGCGAAATCAATCCGACCGCGACCGTGATCGCGATCCAGCAGGGCGCGGACCTGAAGATCGTCAGCGACAATGTGCAGACGGTCGCGGAATTCATCTGGGCCGTGAAGCCTGAGTCACCGATCAAGACCGCCGCTGATCTCAAGGGCCGGAAGATCGGCTACACCAATCCGCGCTCGACCAGCCAGGCGCTCGCGATCCTGGTTCTGGAAAAAGCCGGGCTGAAGCCGAGCGATGCCGAACTAGTGAAGACCGGCGGCTTCGGCGAGGGCATCGTGGCGCTCGACCTTGGCGCGGTCGACATCACGCCGATCCCCGAGCCGCTCTGGTCGCAGCATCAGGCCAAATACCGCGCGGTTGTGCGCGCGAGCGAACTGCTGCCGCCGCTCGACAACGTGGTCGGCGTCACGACCTCGAAGGCCGCCGCGACACGCGGCGATTTCATCCGCGCCGTGATCCGCGCACGCCGGCAGGCGGTCGACTACATGTACGCCAATCCGGACGAGTCGGCCGAAATCATTGCGAAGGCCTACAATCTTGCGCCTGACGTCGCGAAAAGCGCCGTGAAGAACCTGCTCGGCAGCCACGAGAAGTCCGGCGTCAGGTACTGGAGCGGCGGCGAGATCAACCTCAAGGCCATGAACGAGATGATGCGAGCGCAGAAGATCGTGGGCGCGCTGAAGGACGATCCGGACTGGAGCAAGATCATCGACGAGAGCTTCCTGCCCGACGACCTGAGGAAGAAGACCAACTAGCCGATGCCCGGTTTCGTGACGCCGGGCCGGGTGCGCTTCGCGCTCGCGCTTGCGCTGGTGCTGTTTCTCGAATCGCTCTGCCGCTTCGGCGCGATCAATCGCTTCGCCATGATCCCGCCGAGCGAAATTCTCTGGCACCTGGGAGGGATCCTCGCCGGCGGCACGATGGGACCCGCGATCGCCAAGACCCTGACCAATGTGGCGATCGCCTGCGTGTCGGCGATTGTCGCCGGCGTCATCCTCGGCGCGCTGATCCATCGCTGGCGCGCATTGCGCGAGACGCTCGATCCGCTGTTCGCCGCCTACTACGCGATTCCGGTCTACGCGTTCTATCCGCTGTTCATCGTGATCTTTGGGCTCGGCGACCTGCCACAGGTGCTGATCGGCTTCATGCTCGGGCTGGTCGCCGTGATCGTGAACACGCTGAACGGCCTCGACCGGGTGCCGCGCGCGCTGGTGAAGACCGCGCGCATCCATCGGCTCGGGCCGGTCGCGACCGCGCTGCAGATCTCGCTCCCCTTCGCGGTGCCGTACATCTTCACCGGTGTGAAGCTCGCGGTCGCCTACTCGTTCATCGGCGTGATCGGCGCCGAGCTGATCATGTCGCGCACCGGACTCGGCTATGAGATCGGCTTTGCCTACAACAATTTCGACAACGCCGTGATGTATCCACTGATCGTGCTGGTGCTGGCGATCTCCGCGACGGTGAACACGCTCTTCTTCCTGTGGGAGAAGCGGCTGCTCGCGAGGCGGAGCCGATGAGGGCGCTGCGCGCCGCGATCCTGATCGCCTGCATTCTGGCGGGCTGGCAGCTCCTGTTCTGGTGGGCGGGATCGAGCGCGCTCACCTCGCCGCTCGATACGATCAGCTACACGCTCCAGCTTCTTTCTTCGCCCTCGTTCTACCCGCACCTCGCCGAAACCGGAAAAGCCTTCGCGGCGGCGCTCGCCATCGCGATCTCGTGCGGCATCCTGATCGGCTTCTCGCTCGGCCTCTATCGCTTCGCCGCGGAGGTGGGCGAGCCGGTGCTGGTCGCGCTCTACTCGATCCCGAAGATCACGCTCTACCCGATCGTGCTGCTTGCTTTCGGCATCGGCATGCCGGCCAAGATCGCCTTCGGCGCGATCCACGGCATCGTCCCAATCGCGATCTTCGCGCTTTCCGCGGTGCGCAACCTCAACCCGGTCTACACCAAGGCGGCGCGCGTGATGCGCATGCCTCCGGCGAACATCGCAAGCCACGTGCTGCTCCCCGCCGCCATCCCTGAGATCTTCACCGGCATCCGCATCGGCTTCTCGCTCACGCTGATCGGCACGCTGCTCGGCGAGATGTTCGCCTCGCAGCGCGGGCTGGGCTATCTGCTGATCCAGGCGATCGGACTGCACAACGTGCGCGTCATCATGGCGCTGACCCTGCTGCTGGTGGTGATTGCCGTGACGGCAAGCGCGTTGCTGCTGGCGGTGGATCGGAGGCTGCAGGGGCGGGCGGCGGGCACCACCTAGTCCACCCGCTCCACATTATCCTTCACCCGCTCGCGCAACGCGGCCGCGTCGATCTGGTGCACGCTGCCCGATCCGGCAAGATCGAGCGCATGTGCAGCGGCCGCGCCCATCGCGATGCAAGGGCCCATCACGCGCACGCTCGAGAGCGCCGCGACATCGCCGTCGATGTTGCGCCCAGCCGCGACCATGTTGTCGCACTCTCCCGACACCAGGCTGCCGAACGGGACGGTGTGCAGGTGGTCGTCGGGAAAGGCCTCCCACACATGGCCCTGCGGCGTGTCGTGCAGTTCGATCGGCCAGCCGGTACGCGCCACCGCATCGGGAAATTTGCGCCCGGCGCGCACGTCCTCGACGGTGAGCTGCTGGCGTCCAACGATCCAGCGCGTTTGCCGCACGCCAAGCATGCCGTAGGTACGTACGCGCGCGTTGCCGAAGGCGGCCGGGTACTCCCCGCGCAGGAATGCGACGGCACGGTCGGCCTGCACCTTGCCTTCGAGCGATTTCCGCGTCGCCTCGACGGGATCGAGCGGCGTCTCGACATGCGTCATGTTGACGAGTGCAACGCTCTTGCCGGGGAACACGAAGGCGAAGCCACTTTCGCGCGTCAGGCCATAGTCCTTCGCCTTCTGCTTCAGCCGCGCCGCGACATCCGGCCGCTCCGGTGCCTTTGTTTCGTCGATGCCTTCGATCACGCACATCTGCGTGCCGTAGATCGGGCCTTCGGCCGACTCGCGGCAGGCAAGGCCCGCATTCCAGGCAAGCGCGGCGTCGCCGGTCGCGTCGACAAACCCCGTCGCTGCAACGCTCACATCGCCATGACGCGTCGCAAGTTCGATCGAGCGGATGCGCCGTTCGTCCCGCTTCACCTCGCGCATCACGGCGCCGAGCAGCACGGTGATGCCGGATTGGCGCACCTGTTCCTCGATCCAGCGCGCGAGCGCCACCTCGTCGTACTGCACCACGATCGTGTTCGACGGGCCGCCGTGCCGGTAATGCAACGCGCCCTGTGCGCCAAGATCGCGCAAAATGCCATCCGCGATGCCGTGCACGGTCTGGTAGCCGCTATGGCCGTTCGAGAAGAACCCGCAGAACGTGCCGATAACGGCGTTCACGGCCTGCCCACCGAGCGCGTGCAGCCCATCGACCAGCACGACCTTGCGCCCAAGCCGCGCTGCCTCGAGGGCCGCCGAAATGCCTGCGCTGCCGGCGCCGACCACGCAGATGTCCGCGCCGATCTGGCGCGCTGTTGCGCTTTCGCGCCGGACGATCCGAGTTGCGGTCTTGATGGGAGGGGGCGAGGTCATTGCACTTGTCCTTCTCTCGGCCCGTTTTGTAACCTCTGGCGAACAGCCGGGAAACCGGCGCGGGAGGATGCATGGCGCCGCGCTCAACGGATCGCTTTCTGACTACGCATACCGGCAGCCTGCCGCGGCCCGACGATCTCATCCAGATGATGTACGCCAAGGAAAGCGGCGTGCCGGTGGCCCCGGAGGCGCTTGCGATGCGCGTACGCTGGGCGGTCGCCGATGTGGTGAAGAAGCAGACGGAAGCCGGTATCGATGTCATCAACGACGGCGAGATGTCGAAGCCGAGCTATGCGACCTACGTGAAGGACCGTCTCGCGGGCTTCGGCGGCACCGGCAACACGTTCGTCTACCAGGACCTCGCGGATTTCCCGAAGCTGCAGCAGAAGGTGTTCGGCGATCCCGGCCGCTCGCGCCGCAAGACGCCGGCCTGCAATGCGCCGATCACCGTGCGCGATAGAGAGGCGGCAGAGACAGACGTCGACAACCTGAAAGCGGCGCTCGGCGCCGTCAAGGCGTCTGGCGGCTTCATGAGCGCGGCTTCGCCCGGCGTGATCTCGGTGTTTTTCCGCAACGACCACTATCCGAGCGAAGAGGCCTACCTCGAGGCGATCGCGGAGGCGATGCGGCCCGAATACGAGGCAGTCACGAAGGCTGGCTTCGTGCTGCAAATCGACTGCCCCGATCTCGCGATGGGCAAGCACATCAAGTACTACAACGTCGATCTCGCGACCTTCCGCAAGGCTGTGGCGCTCAACATCGAGGCACTGAACCACGCGACCGCGAACATTCCCCCCGAGCAGCTGCGTATCCACGTGTGCTGGGGCAACTACGAGGGCCCGCATCATTACGACGTGCCGCTCGCCGACATGATCGATTTGGTGTTCAAGGTACGCGCGACGTACATCTCGTTCGAGGCCGCGAACCCGCGCCATGCGCACGAATGGACGCTGTTCGAGAAAGTGAAGCTCCCCGAGGGCAAGGTGCTGATTCCGGGCGTGATCGAGTCGAAGGCGAACTTCATCGAACATCCGGAGCTGATCGCACAGCGCATCGGCCGCTATGCGAAGCTGGTTGGGCGCGAGAACGTGATGGCGGGCAGCGATTGCGGCTACGGCACCTGGGTGGGGCAGGCGGCGGTCGATCCCGATGTGGTATGGGCGAAGTTCGCGGCGCTCGCGGAAGGTGCAAGAATCGCGAGCAAACTGTTCTGGAAGTAACCATGCAAGTCGGCTTCATCGGCCTGGGCGCGATGGGTGCGCTGATCGTCCCGCGCCTGATGGCGGCGGGACACAGCGTGATCGGCTGGAACCGCTCGCGTGAGAAGGCGAAGGATCTGATCGCGTCCGGCATGACGTGGGCGGATACGCCGCGCGAAGTCGCCGCGCAGACCGAGATCGTGTTTTCGATCGTCACCGATGGCGCGGCAGTGCGCGCCGTCGCGCTGGGCGAGGAAGGCGTGCTCGCCGGGCTGAAGCCGGGCGGCATCTATGCCGACATGAGCACGATCAGTCCTGATGTCAGCCGCGAAGTCGCGGCTGAGTTTTCCAAGGCTGGCCGCCATATGCTCGATGCGCCGCTGTCCGGCAGCCCGGTGACCGTGAAAGCCGGCAATGCCTCAGTGATGGTCGGGGGCGACGCGGCCGCCTTCGAGCGCGCGAAGCCCGTGATGCTGGCGATCGGCCCGAAGGTGACGCACATCGGCGCGAACGGTCTCGCCTGCCAGATGAAGATCGCCGTGAACCTGTTGCTGATGGTCGAGGTGATCTGTTTCGGCGAGGCGGTCGCCCTCGCCGAGAAGGGCGGGGTGCAGCGCGATGTCGCGGTCGATGCGATCCTGAAAAGCGTCGCGGCCTCGCCCGTGCTCGGTTATCGCGGTCCGTTCATTTTGGAAGGCAAGATGCCAGACGTGCCGCTCGCCGATGTGACGTTGCAGCAGAAGGACATGCTGCTCGCGCTCGATCTCGGCCGCAAGCTCGGCAGCCCGGTGCCGCTGGCCGCCGCCGCGAACGAGATGATGAATGCCTGCCGCGGGCTTGGCATCGATCACAAGGATTTTGTCGCCGCACATGAAGTCTACCGGCGGCTCGGAGGACAATCATGACCTCGAATTTCGAGAAATTCGGCGCCGCCCTCGGCAAGGCCGTGAAGAAGACGATGGAAAATATCAACGAGGAAAAGCCGCCGGCCAAGATGTACCGCACCAATCTCGCCGACGTGCCGAAGGTCGAGGGCCTGCCGCGCGACGACGGCTGGGTCGACATGCAGGTGCAGTTCCTGATCGACAAGAAAACCGCCGGCGCCGATCACGTGGTCGGCTGGACGGTGCTCAAGCCCGGCGCGCGCCACGAGAACCACCGCCACCACAACTGCGATGAGTTCTTTATCGTGCTGAAGGGTCAGGGCCACATCTACACCGACGAGGGCCAGAAGCCGTCGATCGAGGGCGACGTCGTTTATTCGCCGCGCGGCTGCTGGCACGGCTTCAACAACACGTCCGACCAGGACGTGGTGCTGGTTTGGGGCTGGATGGGCGCGGGCTCGATCGAGGCCTCGGGCTACGAGGTCGATCCGGAGGGACACAAGTGACCAATGCCTGGGACGACCCGCGCATCGCGCGCGGCATGCAGAAGCAACTCGCCCAGCGCCATGCGCGCATTGCAGCCGGCGAGAAGCCGATCGGCTGGAAGGTCGGGCTCGGCGCAAAGGCCGCGATGGAGCGGCTTCAGATCACGATGCCGGTCGTCGGCTACATGATGGAAAAGTCGGTTGTGCCGAACGGCGGGACCGTGTCTATCGCCGACTGGTCGCAGGCGGTCGCCGAACCGGAGATCGCCGTCTATATGGCGAGCGATCTGCCGGGCGGCGCCACGCGCGATGCGGCAATCAAAGCCGTCGGCGCGCTCGGTCCCGCGATCGAGCTTGCCGACCTGCCGGGGCCGCCGAGCGATGTCGAGGCGGTGCTTGCCGGCAATATTTTCCATCGCTCCGTGATCCTTGGGCCCCCGGACGCCTCGCGCGCAGGCGTGAGGCTCGATGGCCTTGCCGGCCTCGTGTTCCGGCGCGGCACCCAGGTCGCACGGCAGGAGGACCTGCAGGTGAACATCGGCAACATCGTCGATATCGTGGCGCACGTGGCCGGCACGCTCGCGGCGAACGGCGAAAGGCTGCGGACGGGCGACATAATCATCACGGGTTCGATCGTCCCACCGCCCATGATCGAGCCGGACGAGACCGAATTTGCCTATACGCTCGAGCCGATGCCGCGGCTGTCGGTCAAATTCAGCCGTTAAGTACGAGACAATTCGCCAAATTGACCCCGCCGCCGATGGTGCTACCGTCCACGCCACAAAAATAGCGGGGCGAACGATCCCTGGGAGGATAGTCATGCGGAAGGCACTGCTTGCGTCGGCCATTCTGGCCGCGCTCATCGGCGTTGCGAACGCGCAAATCAAGGTCGGCGTCATCCTGCCGTATTCGGGGCAGTTCGCCGACACGGCGACGCAGATCGACAACGGCATCAAGCTGTACATGAAGCAGCACGGTGACACGGTCGGCGGGCAGAAGATCGAAATTATCCGCAAGGACGTCGGCGGCATCGCGCCGGATGTCGCCAAGCGCCTCGCGCAGGAATTGGTGGTGCGCGACAAGGTCGACATTCTGGCGGGCTTCGTGCTGACGCCGAACGCGATCGCGGCGTGCGCGGTTTCGGAAGAAGCTAAGAAGCTGATGGTGATCATGAATGCCGCGACTTCGATCATCACGACGAAGTCGCCGTACTGCACGCGCACCTCGCTCACGCTGCCGATGGTGACCGAGACGCTCGGCGCCTGGGCGGCGAAGAACGGCATCAAGAAGTCTTACACGATGGTCTCGGATTACGGGCCCGGCCATGACTCCGAAGGCGGCTTCCACCGCGCCTTCAAGGCGGCCAACGGCGAGATCAGCGGCTCGGTGCGCATGGCGGTCGCGAACCCGGATTTCTCGGCCTATGTCCAGCGCGCCAAGGACCTCAATCCGGAATCGATCTTCGTGTTCGTACCAGCCGGCGCGCAGCCTGCGTCGTTCGCCAAGGCGCTTTCCGAACGCGGCGTCAATCCGAAGACCATCAAGGTGATGGGCACCGGCGAGCTGACCGACGATTCCGCCATCAAGCAGATGGGCGAGGCGGCGCTCGATATCATTACGGCGTGGCACTACGACCACAACCACGATTCCAAGATGAACAAGGACTTTGTCGCCGCTTTCAAGAAGGAGACGAACGGCGTCAATCCAAACTTCCTCGCGGTCGGCGGCTATGACGGCATGCACCTGATCTACGAGTCGCTGAAGAAGGCGGCGGGCAAGACCGACGGCGAGTCGCTGGTGAAGGCCGGCGCCGGTATGAAGTGGGAAAGCCCGCGCGGGCCGGTGATGATCGACCCCGAGACGCGCGACATCATCCAGACGATCTATATCCGCCGGGTGCAGAAGGTCGGCAACGAGCTCGTCAACGTCGAGTTCGACAAGGTCGACAACGTCAAGGATCCGGTGAAGGCTGCGATGAAGAACTAGGCGCGCTGCGCGGCACGCGAGGAGGCGGGCACGAAGCCCGCCTCTTTCGTTTCGGGTGGGGCGCCGCCCATCGCGCCGGCATGTCATCGGCGTATTTGATTCGACCGCATCGGCTTTCGCCGCTAGATTTCGCGCAGCAACATCAATCAATTCTGGGAGGGATCACCATGCGCAAAATGCTGCCCGCAATCCTTGGCGCGACCGCGCTGCTGACCGTATCGGCAGCCGCGCAGGACACCATCAAGATCGGCGTGATCCTGCCGTACTCCGGGCAGTTCGCTGACACCGGAAACCAGCTCGATAACGGCATCAAGCTCTACATGAAGCAGCATGGCGACACGGTCGCCGGCAAGAAGATCGAGGTGATCCGCAAGGACGTGGGCGGCATCGCGCCGGATGTGGCCAAGCGCCTCGCGCAGGAGCTGGTGGTGCGCGACAAGGTCGACATCCTGGCGGGCTTCGCGCTCACCCCGAACGCGCTTGCGGCGGGCGACGTGTCCGCCGAGGCAAAGAAGTTCATGGTGGTGATGAATGCCGCGACCTCGATCATTACGACCAAGTCGCCCTACATGGCGCGCACCTCGGTGACGCCACCGCAACTCAACGAGCCGTTCGGCACATGGGCCGCGAAGAACGGCGTGAAGAAGGCCTACACCATGGTCTCGGACTACGGCCCCGGCCATGACGCGGAGGGCGCCTTCCACCGCGGCTTCAAGGAAGCGGGCGGTGAGATCGTCGGCTCGGTGCGCTTCCCCGTGGCGAACCCGGATTTCTCCGCCTTCGTGCAGCGCGCCAAGGACATGAACCCGGACGGCATCTACATCTGGATTCCGGGCGGCGCGCAGCCCGCTGCGATCCAGAAGGCGCTCTCCGAGCGCGGCATCGATCCGCAGAAGATCAGGGTGATGGGGCAGGGCGAGCTTGCCGAGGAGCAGGCGCTGAAAAGCGTAGGCGATACCGCCGTCGGCATCGTGACGGTCTATCACTACGACTACAATCATGATTCCGCGGTCAACCGCGAATTCGTCAAAGCCTACATGGAATCGAACAACCGCAATCCGGACATCTATTCGGTCGGCGGCTATGACGGCATGCACCTGATCTACGAGGCCCTGAAGAAGACCGGTGGCAACACCGACGGCGAGGCGCTGATCAATGCCGCCAGGGGCATGAAGTGGGAGAGCCCGCGCGGACCGATCTCGATCGACCCGGAGACGCGCGACATCGTGCAGACGGTCTATATCCGCCGCGTCGAGAAGACCGCGAACGGCTTGCGCAATGTCGAGTTCGACAAGATCGAGAGCGTCAAGGATCCGGTGAAAGCGCGGATGAAGACGAATTGACGCGGTGTTGAAGCACTCTCCGCTCATTCCCGCGCATGCGGGAATCCAGCATAAGATAGTCGCGCGCGCTCCACGCCACGGACGCCCGGAATTCCTTGCATGATCGGCCCCGTGATCGGCGTCCTGTTCGACGGCTTCGCCTACGGGATGCTGCTGTTCCTGCTGTCGGTCGGGCTGTCGGTGACGCTCGGGATGATGAATTTCGTCAATCTTGCGCACTGCGCCTTCGCGATGCTCGGCGGTTACGTCACCGTCACGCTGATGAACAGCTTCGGCTGGCCGTTCTTCGCAACGCTGCCCTTCGCCTTCCTCGCCGCCGCGCTGCTCAGCGTCGTGTTCGAGCGCGTGCTCTACCGCCGGCTCTATCGCGCGAGCGACCTCGACCAGGTGCTGCTCACCATCGGGCTTGCGTTCGTGTCGGTCGCGGTCGCGGCCTACATTTACGGCACGATCCAGCAGCCGGTGCAGATGCCGTCCTACCTGCGCGGCTCGGTCACGATCTTCGGACTGAGCTTCGGCGCCTACCGGCTGTTCCTGGTCGCGATTTCGCTGGTCGTCACGCTGCTGCTGGTCGCGGCGCTCGAATACACCCGCTTCGGCGCGCAGGTCCGCGCCGCGGTCGACAACCAGCGCATGGCGCGCGGGCTCGGCATCAACGTCGATGGAGCCTTCGCCTTCACCTTCGCGCTCGGCTCGGGGCTGGCGGGTCTCGGCGGCGCACTCGCGATCGAAATCGTCGGCCTCGATCCGTCCTTTGCCTTCACCTACCTCATCTACGTGCTGATCGTCGTGTCGGTCGGCGGCCTTGGCTCCATTGCCGGCTCCTTCGCGGCCGCGACCCTGATCGGCATCAGCGATGTCGCCGGCAAATACTACGTGCCCGAGCTCGGCGCGTTCCTGATCTATCTGGTCATGATCGTGCTCTTGATGTGGCGGCCGGCCGGACTGTTTGGGCGGCGATAATGTCCATTGCAGCATCCACGACTTCGCCGCGCGCCTACCTGGAGCGCCAGTCGCGCTGGAGCCGGATCGAGATCGTGTTCTGGCTCGCGACCCTGCTGCCGTTCTGGCTGACGCCGGACTATCTGGTGCTCGCGAGCCAGATCGCCATCACGGCGCTGTTCGCGCTCTCGCTCGACCTGATCCTCGGCTATGCGGGCATCGTGTCGCTCGGCCATGCGGCCTTCTTCGGGCTCGGGGCCTATGCGGCCGGGCTGTTCTCCAAGTTCGTCTGGGGCGAGCCGCTTTCCGGCCTCATCCTCGGCGGGCTCGTGGCGGGCATCGTCGGCTATGCGTCGAGCTTCATCGTGGCGCGCTTCCGCCACCTCGCGCTGATCATGATCACGCTCGGCATGGGATTGCTGCTGCACGAAGCGGCGAACAGCGCGAGCTGGCTCACCGGCGGCGCGGACGGCCTGCAGGGCGTGAAGATCCGGCCGATCTTCAACACCTTCCGCTTCGATCTTTACGGGAAGACCGCATACGCCTATTCGCTGGTCGTGCTGTTTCTCGCCTTCCTGGTCGCCCGGCGCATCATCAATTCGCCGTTCGGGCTTTCGCTGCGCGGCATCCGCGAGAATTCGCTGCGCATGCCCGCGCTCGGCGCGCCGAGCCGCGCGCACATCCGCAAGATCTACACCATCTCCGCCGTGATGGCCGGCATCGCGGGCGCGCTGCTCGCACAGACCACCGAAACAGTGTCGCTCGAGGTGCTCGGCTTCCAGCGCTCCGCCGATGTGCTGGTGATGCTGATCCTCGGCGGTGCCGGCCACCTCTACGGCGGGCTCGTCGGCGCGATCATCTTCATGGTGGCGCGCGACTGGTTCTCCGGCAGCACGCCGCAATTCTGGTATTTCTGGATCGGCACGCTGCTGATCCTCGTGGTGATGTTCCTGCCGAACGGAATCCTCGGCGGGCTCGCGAAGCTCACGGCACGGTGGCGGCGCACATGACGGCGGCGCTCTCGACGCGCGGGCTCGACAAGCGCTTCGGCTCGCTGGTGGTGGCGCGCGACATCGCCTTCGAACTGCCGCAGGGCGCGCGCTATGCGCTGATCGGGCCGAACGGCGCGGGCAAGACCACGCTGATCAACCTGATGACCGGCATGCTCCGCCCCGACGCGGGCGCGATCCTGCTCGGCGACGAGGACATCACCGCGCTGCCCCCCGAGCGGCGCGTCACGCGTGGGCTGGTGCGCACGTTCCAGATCAACACGCTGTTTCCCAACCTCAACGCGCTGGAAGCGGTGACGCTCGCGGTGTGCGAGCGCGAGGGCGTGGCGAAGAGCTTCTGGCGGCGCGTCGCGAACTATCCGGACGCGGTGGACGAGGCGCACGGCATCCTCTCCTCGCTGATGCTGGGCGGCGATTGCTACCGGCCGACCCGCGAGCTCCCCTACGGGCGCCAACGATTGCTCGAGATCGCGCTCGCGCTCGCCACCCGGCCGAAGGTGTTGCTGCTCGACGAGCCGGCCGCCGGCGTGCCGCGCGACGAGAGCGCCGAGCTGTTCGAGGTGATCTCCAATCTGTCGCGCGACATCACCGTGCTGTTCATCGAGCACGACATGAATTTCGTGTTCCGCTTTGCGAGCCGCATCATCGTGATGGTCGGCGGGCGCATCCTGCTCGAAGGCACGCCGGACGACGTCTCGGCCGATCCGCGCGTGCGCGAGGTCTATCTCGGCAAGTCGCATGGTGCGCGCCATGGCTGAGCCGCTGCTCGCCCTGCGCGACGTGCGCGCCGGCTACGGCGACGCGGTGGTGCTCGACGGCATTTCGCTGGAGGTGCCGGAGAACGGCAGCCTCGCGGTGCTCGGCCGCAACGGCGTCGGCAAGTCGACGCTCCTGCTCACCATCATGGGCCACACCCAGGT
>JBAVXH010000141.1:0-10077 GCA_049698215.1 Xanthobacteraceae bacterium
GCGAGGCTCTCTATACTCTCTGCTCACAAGAACCTAGCGGGACCAAGGAGGAACTTAGTAAAATGGGTTGGGATGTAAGGCGAATGTTCGACCAGTTCTCTTCTGAACTTCGCATTGTTCAAAAGGCGTTACACGGAAGTGACGACCTAGGTGGGTGGCCTGACTAGCCGTTTCCCAATCGAAGCGATTGTCTACCGTGATGTTGCCCTCCTGCTCTTGGATCGCACCCAAGCCCTTCAATGCGAGAGCATTGAACGCGTCATCGAACATCCTCCGCTACGCCTCTAGCTCTTGGCGCGTCCATTGTAGCGCGCAGGGCGCACTCAGCGGAGCGCAGCGAAACGCATTGCGCCACCTAAGCATGCATCGATGGTGCCTGAAGGAGCGGCGCAATGCGCTTCGGCTTATTGCGCACTACATATCTGTGTCTTTTCAATTCTATCGCCCCCGTCTCGCATCCCGCATCTCAACCCCCGCCACGAATCGCGCATACAACTTGGGCGAAAATGCCTCACCCACGCCCACATGACGCCAAACTAACCCACAACGATCATCATCAGGGGAGAGGCTCAATCTTCCAGCAGCACGGTGTGGGCAGACCGATGCTGGCGCGGCAGGGCACGCCGCGTTTCTCTAGCGTCAAACACAAGCGGGTTAAGCGTAGCGCGTTGCGTGTGTGTTGCGTTGGCGTAATCCGCCGCACGGGGACACAAGTCATGAGTGGTGGCGGAAGGCCGGTTTTCCGGCTGATGAATCTTGCTTGCCTTTTTTTCGGGCTCGCTCTCTTCGCAAATCAGGCTGTCGCGCAGCGTTCGGGCGCGCCGCTGCCGAACAAACCGCAGCTCGGCACGCTCGGCGAGCGCGTCAACGCGAACACCATCGCGATCGTCTCGGGCAATCCGAACGCGACCTACATGACCATCGCCTACGACATGTCGGCGGTGCTCGACGAGGGCGACGAATTCCGCATCCTGCCGGTGATCGGCAAGGGCGGCGGGCAGAACATCAAGGACGTGCGCTTCCTCAAAGGCGTCGACCTCGGCATCACGCAGTCGAACCTGCTGCCGTATTACAAGAAGACCAACGAGATCGGAACGATCGACGACAAGATCGTCTACATCGCCAAGCTCTTCAATGAGGAGATGCACCTGATCGTGCGCGCGGACTCAGGGATCAGTTCGCTTGGCGACCTCGCGGGGAAGAAGGTCAATTTCTCCGACGCCGGCTCCGGCACGCAGCTTTCCACGCGCGACATCTTCGAGCGCCTCGGCATCAAGCCGGTGGAAGCGAACATGGGGCAGGCCGACGCCTTCGAGGCGCTGAAGAAAGGAGAGATCGCCGCCACGATCCTGATCGCCGGCAAGCCCGCCGGCTCGATGGCCAAGCTGAAGGCGCAGGATGGCTTCCGCATCCTCCCGGTTGCGTTCGACAAGCCGCTGCAGGCCGACTACCTGCCGGCGACGCTCGCGGCCGAGGACTATCCGGGCCTGATCGCGGGAGGGCAGAAGGTCGAGACGATCGCGGTCAGCGCGGTGCTGATCGCCTTCAACTGGCCGAAGGGCACCGACCGCTACCGGCGCATCCAGAAGTTCGTCGAGGCTTTCTTCCCGCGGCTCTCCGAGTTCCAGAAGGCCCCGCGGCATCCGAAATGGAAGGAAGCCAATCTGGCGGCGGTGCTGCCCGGCTGGAAGCGCTTCGAGGGCGCCGACGAGTGGCTGCGCAAGCGCGACGTGACGGCGCAAGGCGAGCGCGAGCAGTTCAGAGAGTTCCTCGCCGGGCGGCAGGAAAAGGCCGCGTCGCTTCCCTCCGAGGAGCGCGACCGCCTGTTCCAGGAATTCCTGGCATGGAAGGCGCGCGAGCGCCGCTGATCCGCGCGGGACACGTCACCTCCAGGGGGCATCAACGAGAATGCCGTCGCTGACGGTCAGGAGGTTGTCGTCATGAGTGCTCCGGTCCGGAATGGGGGGGAAGCGCCCTCGCGGTTTCCAACGATGTATGCGCCGCCCTGGGCGCGCGGGGGTGCCGGTGGTGCCGGTGGTGCCGGTGGTGCCGATGGTGCCGATGGTGCCGGTCTTGCCGCCGTCGACAAGGCGCTCAACGCAAGCGAGCAGTTCCGCCGCACCTTGCCGCCGGCGGCCTCGCTCGAGGACGGAAAGCGCTGGCGCGACAAGCCGTTCGAGGGCGACCTCGCGGTCAAGCGCCTGCGCGAGCGGCCGACGCTCGATCCGGTCGCGATGCCGGCTCCTCCAGTACGGGAACGTGGCGCGTCGGCTGCCTTGCTGGCGCGTGTTGCCGGAGCTGTCGGACTTGCCGCACTTGCCGCATTCGTCGTGGTCGGCGCGATGCCGCAATCGCGGCTCTTGGCCACGGCGGCACAGGACCCGCAGCCGCAGGCGTTCAAGCCGGACGCGATCATTCCGCAACCGGTCGCGACCGAGCGCGTGTTCATTCCCGCCGAGCCGGCGGCACTTGCGGAGCGGTTCGCTGGCGTGCCGGTGAAGGCTGAAACGGAGCCTGGGATCACGCCGCGCGCAATTGCAGAATCTTCAGCGCCGATGCCGGCCCTGCGCCCGCTCGACCGCGAGGAGATCGCAATGCTGGTCAAGCGCAGCGAGGATCTGATGGCACAGGGCGATATCGCCTCGGCCCGGCTGATGCTCACGCGCGCTGCGGAAGCAGGCGATGCGCGTGCCGCGCTGGCGCTGGGTGCGACATACGACACAAACGTCCTGCGCAAACTTGGCGTGATCGGTGTTGCGGGCGACGCCGGCAAAGCGCGCACCTGGTACGAGAAGGCCGCCGAATACGGCTCAGGCGAAGCCACGCGCCGGCTTGAGCAGTTCGCTCAGTCGCGTTGAGCCCAGGACCAGCGGCCATAGCGCCAGGGCGCGTACCAGTGTGCGCCCTGCGGCGCCGTCACCGGCACGCGGTCGATGCCTGCGGTGCCACAGGGATGACAGCGCAAGACGCGGGCAAGCGTCATCCACGAGCCGGCCCATAGTCCATAGCGGTCGAGGGCCTCGTCCGCATACTCCGAACAGGTCGGGAGATGCCGGCAATGGAAGCCGACCAGCGGGGAGAGCGTGTAGCGGTAGACCTTGACCAGGCCACGCCCGGCGAGGCGAGGGGCGTGCAGCAGGTTCACTCGGTAGCCTTGGGGGCGCGCTTTGCCTCGATCTGGCTGATCGCGTCCACGACAGCGTCGAACGTCAAAAGTGTCGAGGCATGCCGCGCCTTGTAATCGCGCACCGGCTCAAGCACGGCAATGTCGGCCCATTTTCCGTCGCTCGGCGGAGCGCCGTTCTCCTTCAGCATCTTGCGAACGGTCTCGCGCAAGCCTTTGAGTTCATCGGCTTTCGCGCCAATGACATTGCGGGCCATAATGGAGGAAGACGCTTGGCCCAGCGCGCAGGCCTTCACCTCATGGGCGAAATCCTTCACCGTATCGCCGTCCATCTTCAGGTCGACGGTCACGGTCGAGCCGCACAATTTGGAATGGGCTGTCGCCGAGGCATCCGGCGCTTCCAGCCGGCCAATTCGTGGAATTGTGCCCGCCAATTCGAGAATCCGGCGGTTATAGACGTCATTCAGCATCAATTCTGGCCCATTTCCGGCGATCTTCGGAACACTCGATTGCCGGCCAGCTTGTCGCAACTTATATAGGAGTGGAACTACGGGCTGGAAAAGGGGGCCCGTCGTTCAGGGCGACTTGCCCGAAATGTAAGGAGTGCGGCGTCCTCACCGTCCGGTTTCCGGCCGGTGTACCAGAGCCGCGGCCACCCCGGTGACACTCCGGAACGCACGGCACAGGCTGCGCGGTCCGGTCGAACGGAGAGACCGTCATGGACGCCGTCGTGAAGAACTTCCCGAAAACCGCGCCCGCGGCCGAAAAGCCCGCGCTGTCGGACCATGTCCGCGCGGCGCCCGCGCCTGCGGTGCCGCGTCCCGCGCGCGAAGAGGCGGAAGCGGCCGTTCGCACCTTGCTCGCCTACATCGGCGACGACCCTGGCCGCGAGGGCCTCGTCGAGACCCCGAAGCGCTTCGTCTCCGCCTACGAGGAGCTGTTCCGCGGCTACCAGGAGTGCCCGGTCGAGATCCTCGACCGCACCTTCTCGGAGACAGGCGGCTACGACCAGCCGGTGCTGGTGCGCGACATCCCGTTCTATTCGCATTGCGAGCATCACATGATGCCGTTCACCGGCAAGGCGCACATCGCGTATTTGCCGACCGGGCGCGTCGTCGGTCTCTCCAAGATCGCGCGGCTGATCGACGTTTATGCGCGCCGCCTGCAAACCCAGGAGCACCTGACCGCACAGATCGCGACCGCGATCGAGGAAATCCTCCAACCCCGCGGTGTTGCCGTGATGCTCGAAGCCGAGCACACCTGCATGTCGATGCGCGGCGTGGCGAAGCCGGGCTCGATGACCATCACGACGCAGTTCACCGGCCAGTTCGACGATCGGCAGGAGCAGGCGCGCTTCATCTCGCTGGTGCGCGCGCCGGCGCGCTAGGGCATGATCCCGAAAAGCATGTCCTCGACTTCGATCGGGGATGGGAACCGGTTTTCGGACAAGATCATGCCCGAAAAGAAAATGAGATGAGTGTGATCACACTCCAGAGTCATGGCGGGCTTTGCGCCCGGCACTGACGAGGCTCACATGGCCACCACTTCATTCTCCGCGCGCGGCACGATGCAGGCCGTCGAGGAAGGCCGCGCCCTCTCGCCCAAGTTCGATGCCGACGGGCTTGTCACCTGCATCGCGACGGACGCTGCGAGCGGCGACGTGCTGATGGTTGCGCACATGAATGCCGAGGCGCTGGCGCGCACCATCGAGACGGGTGAGGCCTGGTACTACAGCCGCTCGCGCCGCGCGCTGTGGCGCAAAGGCGAGAGCTCGGGCCATGTGCAGCGTGTCACCGAGATGCGCATCGACTGCGACCAGGACGCGGTGTGGATCAAGGTCGAGCAGGCGGGGGCGGGGGCCTGCCACACCGGGCGGCGCTCGTGCTTTTATCGCGCGGTGCCACTCGGCAAGGCGCCGGACGGCTCGCTCACGCTCGCGTTCGTCGAGGCGGAGCGGGTGTTCGATCCGGCGAAGGTATATGGCAAGGGCGAGTGATCGCGCGTGGTCGGTTCGCATGGCCGTTTCGTCTGGTACGAGTTGGTCACGACAGATGTCGCGGCGGCTACGGCCTTCTATTCCCGCGTCATGGGCTGGGGTGCTTGGGACGCGTCGGCGCCAGGCAAGCCATACATCCTTTTCGGTGATGGGAAGTCCGCAATCAGCGCCCTGACGCCGCTGCCGGACGACGCAAGGCAGACGGGAGCAGAACCGATGTGGGTCGGCTATGTCGGGGTCGACGACGTGGACGCGACCGCCCAGAAGATCACGCGCCTTGGCGGCGCCGTGCATGTCCCGCCCGCCAACGCGTCCGATATCAGCCGCTTTTCCGTCTTCACCGACCCGCAAGCCGCAAAGCTCGCATTGTTCAAGTGGCTGAGACCCGATCAGCAGCCACCGGCCGCGCTGGATGCGCCGGGGCGCGTCGGCTGGCACGAATTGCTCGCCGCCGACTGGGAGCGAGCATGGGATTTCTACGGCGACCTTTTCGGCTGGCAGAAAGAGCACGCCGACATCGGCGAGGCGGGCACGTATCAGTCCTTCTCGGCCGGCGGGGAGATGATCGGCGGCATGTTCACCAAGCCGGAGAATATGCCGGTGCCATTCTGGCTCTACTACTTCAACGTCGGCGACCTCGACGCGACGGCGCAGCGAGTCGAAGCGGGCGGCGGCCAGATCCTGGAGGGCCCGCTTGAAGCTTGGGACGGGAGTTGGATCATCCGGTGCAAGGACCCGCAGGGTGCCGTATTCGCGCTGGAAGGTCCGCGCATCCCCAAGCCTGTCGGCTACTTTGAGCGCGCCGCCACACGCGATGGGTCCGCCGCGCCGAGGCGGAAGTGGTCCTGGTAAGGATTCATTCGGGAGCCTCCGCTGGCAGGCCGCGACCGAGCGCAAATTGCCCGACCGGGCCCTCGATGTGGAATTCGATCCCGGTCATTTTCGCGAACAAGTCGATGTCGGTGCTCCCGATGGCGCAGCCGCCGAGTCCCATATCGGTCGCCATCAGGTAGAGCGTTTGAATCAATACGCCGGCATCTTTCAGGATCAGCGCATAGGCAAGTGAGCTGTACTTCCATGACACGCGGCCAAAGCGCGCCGCGACGGTGATGACGATCTGCGGCGTGGCGGGCGCGTCCATGGCGGACTGCGCTTCCGAAAACAGCGCTTGGAGGTCCGGCAAGCCCACCTCGATCGGCACCAGCGCGTGCCCGCCCGCGTCGTAATGATAGAATCCCCCGGCGAGTCCGTCGCATTTGTGCACGGCGAGATAGAGTTCGAGCTCGTAGCTGGCGCCCGCCGACGGATAAGGCCGCGCCGCATAGGGGACCGTCGGTTGGACGCCACCAAGATCGATCCGGCTTTGCCATGTCGACACGACACGCGCGGTGCTGTCGAGAAACCGCGCAAGCTCGTCGAGCATGATCGGCCGCCGGTCGTCGTAGCTGCGGATCGAGTGGCGCTTGTGCAGCAGGCGCGCGATTGGCGAAGCCTCCGCAGGCGCGTCCGAGTGTGCGGGCAGATCGATCGCCTTTCCGGGCCAGTGGCGCCGCACTGCCGGCGGTGCAGGCGCGACGCCAGCATATGAATAAGTGCCCCCGAGCGGATTGGCGTGGCGTCCCGGCGTGCTGCGCGCGTGGAACAGGAGATCGTGGAAATCCCAGAGAACGAGTTCGGCATTTCCTTCGGCCCGCCGCAGGTCGCCGTCGTGATCGGCATCGACCTTGAAAAGGATATGGCAGTCCACCAGCAGCGCCAGGAGCTCGATTCCGGGAAAGCCATCATGGCGGCGGAGCCGGCCGACTTGCTGCGGCGTGGAGAGCAAGGTGAGAGCGGTCGCGATTTTCGGATCGCAGATCCGAAACAACGCTCCGGCGCGCGGCGATTCCAGCACCATCGTATCCCCGCGCCGCCGCAGATAAGCGAAGCGCGACAGGGCGAGAATATCGCCATTGCCGAGCGGCGACGTTTGCGGCCAATAGTCGGCAACCTGCGGTTCGATCACGACGGCGTCCGCGCCGCGCGATGGCCCTACGGGGTATTCCAGGAGACCGCGCCGGGCCAGTCGCCGCATCAGGGACTCGATCTCGCGTCCCGTGGTCCGGCCGCCGGATTGCAATGCGTTGAGCCGCTGGCCTTTTTGCAGCCCCAGCACGCGCTCCGCCGCGGCGGCGCTGAACCATCCGAGGTCGAGCGAATAGCCGTCAAGATAAGCGAAGAAGTGCCCATCGGGGCGCGCTTCGAGCGTGACGTGGGCGGCGAGCCGGGCCGAAACAGTCCGCAGCCCGGTGCGTTGCGCTCGACTTGCTGCTGGGGCGCGCACTGTGACGCTCAGGTGTGCGGATGGATCGGATTGAGCTCGCTTTCCGGCGTCGGCCGGTCACACCATCCGAGCTTCACCGGAACATCATAGAGTCGGCCCGGCGCGAAGCGGCGATAGAAATGTCGCATCCCCGGAACGATCACGCGCGCGACCGGCACGCCGATGTCGGGCCGCGTCTGGTCCAGAACGAGGAAGTCGAGGCCTGCGCGCCGGGTCGTCTCCACGCAGGCCGTCACCTGCTCGCGCGTATCAAGACGGCTGAACGTCGAGGCGGGGCGGATCACGGGGGCGCCGGCCGGCGCCAGATAGGCATGGTCGGCCAAGCGGAACGGCGTGGTGCCGTCGAGGCTCTCTTTCTTTCCGTCGCCACCACCCATGCGGCCGATCGACAGGAACTGGTTCAGCTCGGTGAGCGCCCGCAACACGGCAATGCGCGGATCGAAATGCGCGCCGGATCCGAACTCGACGTTTTCCTGTCCCTCGTCCGTCCAGTGTGCGAGCGCAACAAAGCTCGGAATTCCGAGATCGTTGGTGATATCGAGGACCCAGAGCCGGCGGCCGTTCTCGGCAAGCAGGGTCCGCAGATCGCGGATGTAAGAATCGTTGAACTGGTCGAGGTCCACTTCGGTCCGCTGCAGCCGGTTATACCACCAGATCGCATAGGAATCCCGTTCCACCAGTTCAAAGAAACCCTGGACGATCGCCTCCGCGAGCGTGTTGCCGGCCGCACAGCCGTTCGAATCCGCATTGATCTCGCTGGGGCCGCGGTAGAAGAAATAGAGGAAGCCGGTCGGCAGATATCTGAAGCGCCGGTCGCGCAGCGACCAGACCGGCGTCCAATCGATCTTCGCCGATCGGTCAAATGGCTCCGGCCGTGTGCGTGCCTCGATCAGGTCGGTGATCGACGCCCGGTCTCGCGCGAACTGCGCATCGCTGAACAGCATGACGTCGTTCGGCGCGAGCGCGTCGCCGGGCGCAAAGTCCGTGAAGCGTCGCATCACCCTGATTTCGTCGCCCTGAAAGATTCCCGAATAGCGCTCCATCGCCTCCATCAGCGCGCTGGCTTCGCCCTGCTCGAGGGTGCTTCCCTTGCCAAAACTGCCGCCGCTCAGTCCTTCCCTGAGTTCATCGACATTTCTGGCGGGCGCGGAAAAATTGTGCGCCGCATAGTAGTTGGTGTTCATCGGCACGTCGGCGTCGATCCGTTCGAGCGCCGAAATCACGCCGGTGAGCGGGCTGACATGCTTGCGGAAGCGCTCGACCGTGTCGCGCGGCGCAACGGTCCGGTATCCTCCGCTCGTCGCGACTAGTCTCCCGCCGGAGGCAAGCTCGATCGGCACCGGGGCACGGCGCGGGTTGCGCAGCTTTTTGCGGCCGCAACTGGGGCATTGCGGCCGGGGCGCAACGTAATGCTTCGCGATGCCCGCATCGAGCAGATCGAGGCTGATGATGTGATCGTTCAAGTCAGTCGCAAAACCCGTGGCGATCGCCTTCGCGATCTCGACGGCTGCAAGCTGGATACCGTTTTGTCCGAATGGCTGGCGGGCGAGCGGTGAGGCCGACACGCAGCGCGCTTGGCTGCGGTCGAGCATTCCGCGGATCTCGCGGTTGCGCCGCATGCGATCGGACAAGCATGTCCAGCAGGCGGTCTTTCCCGGGGTGAACAGGGGCCCGACCAGTGGAAAAATGCCGGAAGGCTGGACCAAGAGCCAGGGTGTGCGATCCGATAGGTGACCCCTGTTCATGTCGGCCAAGCGCGCGTCGAGATAATCGCCCACCAGCGCGACAGTCAGGTCGGGCGAGCGCTGCACGACGCGAACGCCGAGCCGGGTGAACGCCGCGGCAAGCTCCTTGGCACCCTGCACGTCGATCGATTGAATGCGCACGCGGCAGGCCTGAAGACTCTTCTGCACGGCGATCGGTGAGAGACCGAGACTTGCCCAGTAGGCGGCGACGACGCCGGTGGAGGCGGGCGAAGCCGGCAGGAGATAGCCGCGCTCGAAGAGCCGCGTCAGGGCTTCGCGAATCTTGTCCGCCGGAAAACTCCGTCCCAGTCCCCGAATGAGCTCGCCGATGGTCCACTTGCCCTCGCCGATTGTTGAAGCCAGCGCACAGTAGAGCTCGCCGTAGAGGAAGAATTTGCGGTGCTCGGAATAGAGACACACCGAATCCGGCGGCAGCAGATAAACGGTGAAATTGGGGGCGAATGCCGGAAGGTCCTTGCTGTTGAGAGCAGGGCCGCTCCGGTGATCAGCTGTCCCGTGGTCTGCATGATCATGCTGACCCTTGCCGCGCCCACTTATAGTCGCCATTGGAAGCCGAACTCTCCGGTTTACGGGAACGTTGTGGCGTGCGTCATCGCGCGGCGCAAGCCGACACGACTCGATCGGGTGAATGGGCGTTCGGCCGCGATCCGCAGACGGCGCACTACGCGGATGGCGCCGCGAACAAAACGCGGCTCGCCCGGTTGGGTCAACCCAGGCGATCCGCGTCTACTAGCGCAATTGGAAAGGGCCCGAGCCTAGCAGAGCTGGCAGGCGCCCCAGGAGAGGCAGCAGCTGCAGGTGCAGCCGGCGCATCCCACCACGCCCACGCCACAGCCCACGCCGCATCGGCGGACCACGGCGCATGCTC
>JBAVXH010000142.1:0-10247 GCA_049698215.1 Xanthobacteraceae bacterium
GATCAGGCGGCCGCCATAGTCAGCGAGAATCAGCAAATCGAATTTGTTAAGCCCCACTGCCTTTTCGGCAGTCTGGATCGCGCCCTCGTTTTCCCCGAGAAAGAACAGAATATTGAACAGGATGTGATAGCCGCGCGCGCTCTGCGGCCGCAGCTCGATACCGCGCCGCACCGCCTTCAAGGCGCGATCGAGCGGCGGACCGTCGCCGGGCCGGGCGCCGAAGCCGATCAAGTACTCGCGCGAATAGATGATCCCGAGCGTCGTATGTCCGCCGGCAAAATTCGGATCGATCGCAACCAGATGCTCCAGGCCCTCGCGCACGCGCAGATGCGCCGCCGGGTCATAGGTGCGCAACGCATCGCCCACTTCGAGCAGGCAGCAGTAGCGCATATCGAGCTTGCCGGTTGAAAGGCGCCTGGCGCGGTCGTTGGCCGAGATGACCCCGAACGGCTGCACGATGATCGTGGCAAGCTGGAGGATAATTTCCTGCTCGGTTTTTTCGCAGTCCTCCGTGCACGAGATCCCTTCGAAGGAACGCGACCAGATCACGGTCGCGTCGGACTCGTCGATCAGCCGGAAGCGCAAATCGACGGTCTCGCCGCGGTACTCCACGACCCCGTCGAGCCGGTAATCCGAGCGCGCAGCGGGCTGCGAGGCGCCTCCCTGCGCGGTGCGCGCGACCGGAGGCGCCGCCGCCAGGATGTTGATGATGTCGAACAGCGCGAACGCCTCGGCAAGCTTGCCGCCGATCGCCTCGATCGAGACGGCGCGCGACTGCGGCGTGCCGAGCACCAAAAACGGCGCGACCCGCAATGTCGGCATTCCATTGCCGGAGAGGAGCCCCGGTTTCGGGGGTGGAGCGTCGGGCTGATGGAAAGCGTCCACGCCGTCATGCGCGGTGCGCCAGCCGATGCGCGGCACATAGCCGCCGCGCGGCAGGCTGATCATGATCGTGTCGCTCGCGCCCGGTCCCACGTAGTAGCGCTCGAGCGCGCGCCGCAGCCGCGTCGCTTCGACGCGCACGATCGGATCGACTTGCGGATCGAAGTTGGTGTCGCGGCGCAGCACCTCGACGCCGATGGTGTAGCCCTTCAGCCGCTCGCCCTTGCCGCGCAGCTGCGCCTCGACGATGAACCAGAGAAAGGTCGCAAGCTGCGGGGAATTGCGGAAGACCGTGCTCGCGGTCATCCGCTCGACCTGCGCGCGCACGGCAGCGTCATTCGGTTGGTTCAGCGGTATCGGCGCGGAGGTCATCGGATCGTACTCGGTCGCGCATGTAAGTGACGTTGCGCGCACCGCTAGGGGTTGCCCCGGTTAGCCGCCCAACCTCAACGTATCGCACCGCTGCCCACAATCACAGCGCCATTGTGTGACTTCACTCACGCGTGACCACATCACGCGGCACCCAGAACGTGCACCGGCCGTTAACCCTGCCCCAGCGTCACGGCACTTGATGCCGGCCGACAGATCGCGCATCTGAAATCGCGGACTGACTCGATGCATGAAATCGATGTGGCGGTGATCGGAGGGGGGGCGGCCGGCATTGCGGCGGCTGCGCGGCTGCGCGGCAAACGGCAAAGCTCTCTGCTGATCGAGGCGCGCAACCGCGTCGGCGGGCGCGCCTTGACGCTTCCCGGCGACTTCGCGCTCGATCTCGGCTGCGGCTGGCTGCATTCGGCCGACGAGAACGAATGGGCCGCGCTCGCGCCCCAGCTCGGCTTCCAGGTAGACGATTACCCGCCGCCCTGGGCACGCCCGGCCTGGGAAGGCAATTTCTCCGCCGCCGAGCAGACGGAGTACTGGGCCGCGTGGCGGCGCTTCTACACGCGCGTCGAGGCCGCGGAGGACAAGGACCTGCTCCTCTCCGACTGCTTCGAGCCGGGCGACCGCTTCAACGCCCAGCTCGGCGCGGTCATCACCTACGCGAACGGCGCCGAAGCCGAGAAGATGACCACGCGCGAATACGCGCTCTATCATGACAGCGGACGGAACAAGCGCATCGAGCGCGGCTATGGCACGCTGATCGCCGCGCATGCGGCCGGCCTCGATGTCCAGCTCGATTGCCCGGTGTCGCTGATCGATCACTCCGGCAAGCTCATCCGCATCGTCACGCCGCGCGGCGAGCTTTCAGCGCGCGCCGCGATCGTCGCGACGCCGCCCGGCGTGATCGCAAACGAGACGCTGCGCTTCTCTCCCGCCCTGCCGGCGAAACTCACCGCCGCCGCAAACCTGCCGCTCGGCGTCGCCGACAAGATTTTCCTGCGCATCGAAGACCCTGAAGATCTGCCGAAGGACACGCGTGTGGTCGGCTCGCGCTTAACGCGCGAGACCGGCAGCTATACGCTGCGCGCCTTCGGCCGGCCGGTGATCGAGGGCTATTTCGGCGGCGCGTTCGCGGCCTCGCTCGAAGGCGAGATCGCGCCGTTCGCGATCGAGCAGATCTGTTCAGCGCTCGGCAACGGCATCGCCAAGCGCCTCAGCGTGATCGCCGAGTCCGCGTGGGCGCGCGATCCTTACTCGCTCGGCTCCTATTCGTATGCCGGTGTAGGCGCCGCGGCCGCGCGCGCAACGCTCGCCGCGCCGGTCGACGAGCGCTTGTTCTTCGCGGGCGAGCACTGTTCGCCGCACGATTTCTCCACCGCGCATGGCGCGTATCGCACGGGCGTGACGGCGGCGGAGGACGTGATGCAGGCGCTTGTGATGCGTTGAGCGGCGCGCGCGCCCGGCTCAGGCACTGTTCATCCCCTGCTTGATCGCCTCGATATAGTTGACGAGCTTGTTGGTCCCGCCGCAGTCGCCGCTGTTCGACGGCTTAAGCGCGTCATACGTCCACAGGAAAACGCCACCCAGCTCGGGATCCTTCCAGCCCGCGACCGTTGACTCGACTTGGGAAGGGCAGAAGCGATCTCTTTCAGGGAACGTATCCGTAGCGCTTTTCACCGCGAGACCCGGCACCAAATAGCGAGGAGCGTCGTGCGGGCCCACCACGTTTGCCAGCGCGGCAAGCCAGTCCGAGAGGTCACGGCGATTTCCGCCGCCGCCGGCATAGCACTGCAGGTTCCAGCAGCTCACGTTGATGAGCCCGCCCTTCATCGCCTGCATGCGCTCCTGCCAAAGCTGAGGCTCCATATAGGGGCAGAACGTGATCTCGAGTCCGAGGTCTTTGAAAAGCTGGCCCAAACCGACGAACGTGCCAAGCTCGATGCCGCCCTCCTCGCAGTCGAAATCGATCCCGTCGAGAGCCGGGACGGCCTGCTTCAATGCCTTGATGTTCTGCGTGAAGCGCGGGTCCCTGCCGAAATCCAGGTCTTTCTGGATGTGGGTGAAGTCCGGCGGGCCGGCGCCGCCGAGGCTGAGCAGCACCTTGTGCACCTTGCTGTTTTGCTTGAGCCGCGCGACCTGGGCGGGCCACTTGGCAATCTCGGGATCGTCGGTTGGATTGAACTTGCCTTCGCTGACCAGCAGGTTGCCCCTCTTGTCTGGAAACCAGCCCGGATAGTTGTTGTAGATGAGGTCGCCGAGTTTCATCTTCGGGAATTTGGGGTCGCTCCACCCGATATGAAGCATGCCGAGAATCACGATGGTCAGCCCGCTCTGCTGGATGTCTTCGACGTGCTTCTCGAGTGCTGCGGGACCACCCTCTTCCACGATATAGGCGGCGGTTTCGTAAGCCATGGAAGCCTCCCTCCCCTGTTGCGCGCCTGTCGCACGCCACTGTTCTCAATGTAAGGCAGAACCGGGCCCGGAAACAACCTAAGAAAGAGCGGCGATTTTGTGCGACGCTCCGCCGCCCGGTTTGGTTCGGGTGTGACGGCGGCGGATGAGACGATCAGAGCCTTGCAAGCTCAGCGGCTGTGATTTCGGCAAGGCCGAAGCGGCGCCGCGCCAGCGTACAGGACGCATCGCCCGGCAGGCAGGCGCGGCAGACTTCCGGCCGCAGCGCATAGATGGCGCACGCCGTCGCAACACCGACCTCGCCCGTGAGCGCGCTGCAGCGATTCCCCGCGCAACGCATCGTCCCGCGCGCGTCATCGACATAGTCGCGCGGGATCGCCTCGAACTCGGCTTGCGTTTCGAGCGCGAAGCGCGGCCAGTCGGCCGAGTACGCGCAGCAAGCGCCGCACGTCTGACAGATGTCGGCCACTTATTTCTCGTCGAACTCTTCGAGCATCGGGACGCCGCCCGCCTCTTCGGCGCCGGCCTTGTCGGTATCCTCGGTCTCGGCAACCTCCTCGGCCTTCGCCTCATTGTCCGCGAGATCGGGCGCGTCGGCCTCCCTCAGGGTGCCCATGCTGCTGGCGACCTGTGCGTTCGGATCGTACACGCTGCGCGGCGCGTATCTGCGGCCGCCGCGCGCAGGCTCCGGCTTGGGAATGACGAAAACGGTCTCGCAAGTCGGGCAGACGATCGGGTCCTTGCCGAGGTCATAGAATTTCGCATGGCATCCCGAGCAGATGCGCTTGGTACCGAGTGCTGGATTTGCCACTGATTGTCCTTTGCCGACGGTGTCCGGCGCGGGTGCTTTACCGCATTGCGGGGTGATTGCCTAATATGGGCAGCCGCACCGCGCGATGCGAGAGCGCACGGCCGGTCATTCCGGGGCGCGCCGAAAGCCGCGAGCCCGGAATCCATAGCCCCGATCGTTTCGGCGTCGCTCGACCAGAGTTTCACTCCTCGGACTGTGGTTATGGATTCCGGGCTCACCGCTGCGCGGTGCCCCGGAATGACCAAGCGCCGCTAATTGGTCTCACCGGACTCGTGCAGGACCGAAACCGGCACGGTCAGGACATTCGGCATGCTCCACGCGGTCGTAACCCGGACCCGCCCCCCGATCGTCTGCGTCAACAGATTGGCGACCACCGCGACGACGCGGCCGGAGCAATCGAGCACCGGCGCGCCGGATGAGCCGTAGTCGAGCGCCATCCGGTCGTTACCGTCGGTGATCTCGAACAGCGCCCCGCCCGCGAACCGGCCTTGCGTGCCGTAGGCGACGAAGCGCCCCTGCGCGGTGCGTACGCGGTCGGAACGATAGGCGCGGCTGATCACCGGCTCCTCGGCGGCCAGCGGCTCCTTGCGCAGTGCGAGCGGCCGCACGCCGCTGAGCGGCGCAGCGGTTTCGATCAGGGCGATCTTCTCAGGTCCGGTGCCGACGATACGCTGCAGCCGCACGTCGATCTTTTCGAACGCGTCGCCCTCGCGAAGCTGAACCGACGTCCACTCGCGCTCGGAGAGGCGCATCCCCTCCGCGACATGCGCCACGGTCACAAGGAGCTTCGGCGCGAGGAACCAGCCGGAGCCGGCCACGCCGTCAAGCTGCTGCTTCTCGCTGGCGTCGAACATCCGCGTGATGCCGACCGCCGCATGCGCCAGCACCGCGCGATCCTCGCAAGCTGATGCGCCGGACGACGCGAGCGGAACAACGATGCAGGCAAGAGCCAGGATGGCGCGCAGATGCTGCGGGCGCGCTGCGAAAGAATGTCGACCCATGAATCCCCCGATCTGCGTGCAGGCGGAATTTCCCCGCGAAAATTGGGCCAGAGATTCGCAGGTAAGGGAATAGGGAACGCTGCGTAACTGGCTCGAAAAACAGGGGATAATTCGGCCGAGGCACGCCGCGCGGAGCGGACGATTTAGCCAACGCTCCGCCGCCCGGTTGTTTGGCGCGGCGTGGGCACCGCCGGTCCCTTTTTCCGTTTTCCCTGAAGGGAAATGGAGCGCCGGGAGGCGCCAGGGGTTTGCGAGGCCCCTCGGTGGCAGCCGGTGCGTTACTCCGGACTGCCGGGCGCACCTTGCCTGAGCGGGTTTGCGAGGCCCGCTCGGACGGGTTTGCGAGACCCATCCCGAGGCCGCCGCGGGCGGTGATCTAAAGGCGTGCGAAGCCTTGCCACCGAACCGCTGCGCCTCCCGGCGCTCCACCCCGCAGGCAAGCTTGCAGCCCGCGGACGGATCACGAGCCTCATTGTCGGAGGCCCCCCCTTTGGCCCGCGATCCGCCGCGTCATGACGTGCGGCGGGACGAAGCTCAGGGAGCATGAGCATAGGATCATTGTCATCGACTGTCAAGAACAAAGAGTGAACAATGCGTAAGCAGCCAGAAGCGCACCAAACGCGTCTTGCCTAATGGGTTTTACGAGGCCCGTCCCGAGGCGCGCGCGGGCGGTGATCTGGGAGCGTGCGAAGCTCCGCCACCGAACCGCTGCGCTGCCCAGCACTCCACCGGCCGGAGGCGGATTGCTCCGCTTCAAGCCCCTGTGCGCTGGCCGCATCTCCGGGCCCCGCTTCCCAGCCCGGCCGGACCCCGCCGCGCGTCATGCCGGCGCGACGGCATCCGAAACGAGGATGGCGTGGAGAGTAAGGCAGGTTCGGAGAGCGGGGATAACTTATTTTGGAGACTTAGGTTTGCCCGAAGACGAAACAATGCGACCATTGCTCTTGCAAACCAGTCCCTCGCTGCAGAATGATGCTCGCGGCGCGTTGGCCATGGACCCACAACCCGATTATCCGTTTCGATGAAAGCCTTTTTATCCCATTCGTCCCGCGATAAACCTTTGGTGGACCAAGTCGCGCAACTCTTGGGACCCGCTAACGTTGAGCTTGACAGCCAGACCTTCGATCGAGGCTTGCTTAACGTAAGCGCAATCCAGCAAGCACTGAGGCGCTCGTCCCTGTTCGTACTTTTCCTGTCACAAAATTCTTTGTCGTCAAATATCGTTAACTACGAAGCTCTGTTAGCCCAAGAGCTGCAGGCACGAGGGGTAATCGACAAGTTTCTTGTCGTTTGCCTCGATGATCAATCATTTGCCTCCGCCGACGAGAACTGGAAAGCATATAATTTTGTACGAAAGGCTATTTCACCACAATCGATCGCACGGCTGATTCAGGGCGCATTAATTGCCGCCCATTCAAAGCACATTAGCCACCCATTCGTCGGTCGAAGCAAGGAATTACATGAAGCGAAAGAGCGGCTAATCGACCCCACAACCCCATCTGCTACTGCTGTGTACGTGTCTGGAAATGCCGGAATTGGCAGGCGTACATTTGCGCGCCGCTTGTACGTGGACGTCTTTCCAGAAATAACGCCAATCTTTCCCGAGATCCATGTCGAGCCGCTGGATGGTTACAACGAGCTTTTTAGGAAGGTCTATCAAGTAATATCTCCGATCTCTACGCTGTCCGCATTTCGCACGCGCATAGCCGCCTTCGCAATTGACAACGACAGTGGAAAGGCGAGTCAGATCGCCCAATTAATCGATAGCCTAATCGATGCGCGGGAGGCCCTTATTATTCTCGATCATCGCGGTATGCTTGATGATGAGGGCAAGCTTCAAGAACCTTTAAGACGCATACTTTCCAAAGTGCGACGTCACCAGCGGCCTAGTATTATTTTTGTGGCGGAGCGTATGATCCGCCCGGCGTTGAGGAACGGACTCGAGTCGGCAATCTTTTGCCCGCTACCCTCTCTCTCTCGCGATGAGGTAAGACAGCTAGCTGCCTTGCTTTTGAGACAATTTCAGATTTCGTATTCCAACGATGACTTGGAAAAGATTGTGGAAATAGCGGATGGTCATCCTTACAACGTAATTTTTATCGTTCAAGCTGCGAGGCAGTATACGCTGCCTGTATTCTTAGCGGATCCTTCCGACTTTGTGCAGTGGAAACGTCGGCGGGCGTCGGATTTTATCCAAAAGATCACCTTCTCTATTGAAGAACGAGTCATCCTATGTGCGCTGCGTGATTTTAGCGCACTCGATTTCGATACTATATCGTTGGTCGTCGGAGAAAATATAGATAATGTTGGAAGGGCTTTGGCTCGTTTGATAGAAATGCACATTATCGAAACGAAAGCGGACACTTATTTAGTATCACCTCCTATAAGAGTAGCCGTCGAAAGGGACTCCAGATTTTCGCTTCCTCACTCCGATTACAGGAAGATTCTCGAAGCAGTTAGCAGCGCTCTTAAAGTTCATGATGAGAGCAGCACTATATCGCTGTCTCTTGTCAATGCAGGCATTCTGGCGCAGCTTCAGCAAGATGGGGAAGTGTCAGAACTTTTCTCCGCATTCTTACTTCCTTCTCATCATGTCTGGTTGGCGCGCCGACGATATGATGACGGGCAACACAAAGACTGTGTGAGATTTGCCTTGATGGCGATTGAAGGCTTAGATCGCCTTTCACCTGCCGGGAAAATAGAAGCCTGCAGGCTGCTCTGTCTCGCTGCCACAAGATTGGGACAAGAAGAGAGCTTTCAGAAGGGAATAGCGATCCTTCGATCCGGATCGAGAGATGCCTTTGCGAATAGTAACATCAACTTTTTGCTCGGTTTTAACGCCAGACTAAAAGGGCACCTCCCCGAAGCGGAAGATTGTTTCCGAGCTTCCTATGATGACTCGCCGGGGAACTTTTCAGCAGCCCGCGAACTGGCGTCAATCTGCATGGTGCGGGGCGACGTGGAATCTGCGGAAGCTTTTGCTCGGCAAGCCTTTCAAGTCGCTCAAGATAATCCATACATTCTTGATATCTTGCTTAGTATTCTCATTAAGGGAGGAAAAAAGAGCTCTGAGCAGGAAATTAGCCTTCTCTTCGAGAAGCTAAAACACGTTGGCGAGGAAGAAGGTCACTCTTTTTATACGACTAGACGCGCCGAATACGAGGCAAAGAAAGGAAACTGGTCGGAAGCATCGAAGTTGATCGATGGCGCGGCCCAAAAAACCCCTAATATCGTTAGCGTTCGAGTGCTTCGCGCTGAGATTTACCTTGAACAAGGGAATAAGACAATTGCCTGGGACGAAATCAAACGGATGCAGTCACTCGTGTACAGAGAAGGTTCGACCGAACGGCGGTCAAATCTGAGACTGCTGCTGCAATTCGAAGCGACATATTATGTTTCAACTGGGAAGTTCGCTGAAGCTAAAGATATATATAAGCAGAAGGGTGTGTTCACAGAAACCGAATCACAAAACGCGATACGGGCTATAGAGATAGAACAAGCTTTCAGAAATAAATAGCTGTTGATTTCACGGTGGGATGTCATGGCCGGTCAAGCCCGGCCATGACGAAGAGCGTGCGGCCACGCGCCCCCACCCCCTTACTCGATCGACAGCCCGATCTTCCCCACTACCTTGGCCCATCTCTCCGTCTCGTCCGAGACGAGCTTGCCGAACTCGGCCGCCGTGAGCGACAGCGGCGTGCCGCCGAACTCGGCGACGCGCCGCTGCATCTTCGGATCGCGCAGCGCGATCTGCAGCGCGTTGCTCAAGATCTCGACGATGTGGGGCGGAATGCCCTTCGGGCCGGAGACACCGTAATAGAGACTCACGTCATAGCCCGGCACGCTCTCGCCGATCGACGGCAGGTCGGGAAACACGAACGAGCGCTTGGCCTGCGTGACGCCGAGCGCCTTGAGCTGGCCGCTCTTCACCAGCTCGACCGAGCCCGGCAGGTTGTCGAAGAACACCTGCGTCTTGCCGGTCATCAGGTCGGGGTAGGCGGGGCCCGCGCCGCGATAGGGGATGTGCTGCATCTCGATCCCGGTCATCAGCTTGAACAGCTCGCCGGAGAGATGCGGCGAGGTGCCGGCGCCGGGCGAGGCCATGTTGATGGTGCCGGCGTTCTTCTTCGCATAGGCGATGAACTCCGCCACCGTGTTCACCGGCAGCGAGGTCGGCACCACCATGATGTTGGTGAGCAGCATGATGCCGCCGATCGGCTGCGAGTCACGCATGAAGTCGAACGGCAGCTTCTTGAACACCGAGGCCGAGATCGCATTGTTCGGCCCGACGAACATCAGCGTGTAGCCGTCGGGGGTTGAGTTGAGCACGGAGGCCGCGCCGACATTGCCGCTGCCGCCCGGCCGGTTCTCCACGATGAACTGCTGGCCGAAATGCTCGGAGAGCCATTCGCACAGGACGCGCGCGATGATGTCGTTGGAGCCGCCGGCCGCGAAGCTGACGACGAACTTCACCGGACGGTTCGGGAATTTCTCCTGGCTCGCCGCCGGCAGCGCGGCGCAGAGGAGCACAGCTAAGGCAACGCAGAATCGAACGATGCGCATGGCATCCCTCCCATTTCGATTTGCTCAGATGGCCTTGGCGAATTCACCTTCGCTCTATGGTCTTGTTGATCCTTTCGGTTGCGGTTTTCCGGCTCGCTCTGGCGGCGCTTGGGTCGCGCTTCTTGGGGAGTATTGTCGGGGAAGGTGGCGCGACGCGCAACGGGTGCGTCTAGCTGGAGCCGCATACTCCGTGCACC
>JBAVXH010000143.1:0-18134 GCA_049698215.1 Xanthobacteraceae bacterium
ATCGCGCCGATATTGCGCCCGGGTGATTTCAGTCCACGACATTGTGTCCTCCATCGAATCTTCGCAAATCCGACGGAATCACAAAGGGCTGGAATCACCTCACTCTTTTTCGGCCAGGCTCTCAGGAGGAGGCGTCGCGCAGCTACATCACCGCGCCGATCTGCCACGGCACGAACTCGGCGTCGCCGTAGCCCAGATCCTCGGACTTGGTGCGCGCGCCCGACGCCGTCGCTAGCACCTTCTTGAAAATCTCCTCGCCCTTCGCCGCGACTGGCATGCCATCGAGGATGTCGCCGCAGTTGATGTCCATGTCGTCGATCATGCTCGCGTAGACCTGTGAGTTGGTCGCGAGCTTGACCGAGGGCGTCGGCTTGCAGCCGAACGCGGAGCCCCGCCCCGTCGTGAAGCACATCACGTTCGCGCCGCCCGCGACCTGGCCCGTGGCGCCGACCGGGTCGTAGCCCGGCGTATCCATGAACACGAAACCCTTCTCCTTCACGGGCTCGGCGTACTCGTAAACCGCGCGCATGGTCGTGGTGCCGCCCTTGGCGGCCGCGCCGAGCGACTTCTCCAGAATGGTGGTGAGCCCGCCCGCCTTGTTGCCCGGCGAGGGATTGTTGTTCATCTCGCCGCCGTTTCGGTCGCAGTACGCTTCCCACCACTTGATGCGCTCGATCAGCTTCTCGCCGACCGCGCGATTGACGGCGCGGCGCGTGAGCAGATGTTCGGCGCCATAGATCTCCGGCGTCTCGGAGAGAATCGCCGTGCCGCCGTGCCGCACCAGCTCGTCGACGGCGGCGCCGAGCGCCGGGTTCGCCGTGATGCCCGAATAGCCGTCGGAGCCGCCGCATTGCAGCGCCAGCGTGATCTCGGAGGCGGGCCGTGTCTCGCGTTTGGCGCGCGCCGCGATCGGGATCATCGCCTTGATGCGCTCCACGCCCTCGGCGACGGTCTTCTTGGTGCCGCCGGTCGCCTGAATCGTCATGGTCTGGAAGTGGTCGCCCTCGACCAGCCCATACTCCTCCTTCATGCGGTCGATCTGGAACACCTCGCAGCCGAGCCCGACCATCAGTGCGCCGCCGAGATTGGCGTGCGTCGCGTAGCCCCACTGGGTCCGGCGCAGCACGTCGAAGCCCTCGCCATAGGCCGCAAGCCCGCAACCCGTGCCGTGCACGAAGGCCACCACGCCATCGATCTCGGGATGGTCGGCAAGCATGCCGGAGCGCTCCACCTCGCGCGCGATGAAGCGCGCCGCCGACGCCGAGCAGTTCACCGAGGTCAAGATGCCGATGTAGTTGCGCGTGCCGGTCTTGCCGCCCGGCCGCGCATAGCCTTCGAACGTCTCGCGCAGCTCGGGCGGGAGCACCTCATCGTTCTTCGCACCTTCGGCGAAGCGGTAGTCGCGTGCGAAATCATGCATCTCGACGTTCTGGGTATGCACCCAGTCGCCCGGCGCGATCGGCGTCGTGGCAAAGCCGATAATCTGATCGTACTTGCGCACCGGCTCGCCCGTTGCAATCGGCGCGACCGCCATTTTGTGCCCACGCATCACGCGCGCCTTCGCGGTCACGCCCGCTGCTGCGGCGCCTTCGGGAATTGGATCGACCGCCACCACGACGTTGTCGTTCGGCGAAAGGCGGACCGTGCGGGGCGTGCTCATGGTGTGCCTCGGTATCTGTCGGGTGCGGCGAGATTATACGATTTCGGTCAGACGATCTTCGGCCCGACGCCGGCCGCAGCCGCGTACCCGCGGTTCCAGGTCGGGGTGACCTGCACCTCATTGATGCAGACACTGGCCGGAAGCTTCGCGACGTAGAGGATCAGATCCGCCATCTGCTCCGGCTGGAGCATGCGGACGCGGTCCTCCGCCGGAACAGGCGTCGGGCGCCGGTCGAGGATCGGCGTCGCCACCTCGCCCGGGCACAGCACCGTTGAGCGGATGCCGTTCTGAAATTCTTCCATGTTGATGGTATGGCTCATCGCGACCACGCCATGCTTCGCCGCCACGTAGGTCGAGCCGGAGAGGAGGCCGATCACCCGTCCGGCCATCGAGGCGGTGTGGATCAGCAATCCTTCCTTGCGCGGCCGCATCACGGCAAGCGCCGCGGCCGCACAATAGAAGGCGCTGTTCAGGTTCACATCGAGCATGTGCTTGATGCGCTCCGGCGTGAGTTCGCGCCAGCGGCGCTCGGTGATATTGGCGCCGGCGTTGTTCACCAGGATGTCGAGGCGCCCGAATTCGCGCGCGATATCCGCCGCGATCGTTTCGGGTGCCGCCGGATCGCCCATGTCGCCCGGCGCGACCTTGGCCTTGCCGCCGGCCTTCGCGATCCTGTCGGCAACCGCCTGCAGCGGCTCGCGCCGGCGGCCGGAGAGCACGACGGTCGCTCCTTCGCGAGCGAGCACCAGAGCTGCGGCCTCACCGATGCCGCTTCCGGCACCGGTGACCCAAGCGACTTTTCCTTTCAGATCAGTCACTTAGAGGACGCGACCGGACGCGTTGTCGATCAGGTGCATGTGGTCGAGATGCGCCGCCATCTTCATCGAGGAGCCGACACGCGCGCCCGCATTCGGATCGGTGCGTGCGCACACCTCGGTAGCGGCGATCGACAAGAACACCATCGTCTCGTTGCCCATCGGCTCGACCACCTCGATACCGGCATCGAACATCGCAAGATTTTTCGAGCCGTTGGTCTTCGCCTCAGTGAGGTGCTCCGGCCGGATGCCGAACGTGAGCTCCTTGCCGGCATGCGGCCGGTAGCGCTGCACGCGCTCAGCCGGCACCGCAAACGCGATCGTGTCGGACAGACGCACATTGAGGCCGTCGCCGGCCTGCTCGACCTTGCACGGGATGAAGTTCATCGCGGGCGAGCCGATGAAACCTGCAACGAAGCGTGTCGCGGGCGAGTGATAGAGGAAGTTCGGCGCGCCGATCTGCTCGATCTTGCCGCGGTTCATCACCACGACGCGGTCGGCGAGCGTCATCGCCTCGACCTGGTCGTGCGTCACGTAGACAGTCGTGGTGCGAACCTTCTGGTGTACGCGCTTGATCTCGGTGCGCATCTGCACGCGCAGCTTGGCATCGAGGTTGGACAACGGCTCGTCGAACAGGAAGACCTTCGGGTTGCGCACGATGGCGCGGCCCATCGCGACGCGCTGGCGCTGGCCGCCGGAGAGCTGGCGCGGCTTGCGGTCGAGCAGCTCCTTGATGTCGAGGATACGGGCCGCTTCCTGCACGCGCTTCTCGATTTCGTCCTTCGGATAGTGCTTCAGCCGCAGGCCGAACGACATGTTCTGGTGCACGGTCATGTGCGGGTAAAGGGCGTAGTTCTGGAACACCATCGCCATGTCGCGGTCTTTCGGCGGCACATCGTTGACCACCTCGCCGTCGACCGCGATCTCCCCGTCCGTGATGTCTTCCAGCCCCGCGATCATGCGCAGCGTCGTTGACTTGCCGCAGCCCGAGGGACCGACCAGCACGACAAACTCCTTGTCGGCGATGTCGAGATCGATCGCGCTGACCGCCTCGACCTCATCGAAGCGCTTGACGACCTTGCGAAGCGAAACCTGCGCCATCTGAACTCAGCCCTTCGTCGCGCCGGCGGTAAGCCCGGCAATGTAATAATCCATCAGGAACGCGTAGATGATCAGCGGCGGCGCTGCGCCGAGCAGCGCGCCGGTCATAATCTGTCCCCAGTTGAACACGTCGCCCTTGATCAACGACGTAATGATACCCACCGGTAGCACCAGCTGATCGGCCGATGTGGTGAACGCGAGCGGGTAGAGGAACTGCGCCCACGACACCGTGAAGGCAAAGATGGTCGCTGCGATCAGTCCGGGCAGCGCCACCGGAATGAACACTTTCATCAGAATCTGCCGATAGTTGGCACCGTCCATCAACGCCGCCTCATCGAGTTCCTTCGGGATCGAGGCGAAGTAGCCTATCATGAGCCAGGTGGCGAACGGCACGGTCAGCGTTGGATAAAGAAACAGCAGAACCCACCAGCGATTGATCAATTCGATGCCGGTCCATTCGTTGAACACGGCGAACATCTTGAACAGCGGCAGGAACAGCAGCGTTTCCGGGACCAGATAGGTGAGGAATACGCCGGTCGCGAGCGTGGCCGAGCCCCAGAACTTCATACGCGAAAGCGCGAAGGCCGCCGGGATGCTGATCAGCATGGTGATCGCAACCACGAACACCGATACGATTGCCGAGTTGCGGAAATACGTCAGGAAGGCCGGCTGCGTCAGCAACTCGATGTAGTTGGACAGTGTCGGATGATAGACCCACCAGGGATTGGTCTCGGCCGAAATCTCCGCGCTCGTCTTCAGCGACGTGACGAACATGTAGATCGGCGGCATCAGAAAGAAGATCGCGAACAGCACCAGGAAGAAGTATGACCAGCGCAACGCCCAGCGCCGGTCGCGGCTCATGCTGCCGTATTGCGCCCGCCGCGCGCCGCGATCGATGGTTTCGACAGTGACTGCGCTCATTACGCTTCATTCCCCCGCCGGTTGATGTCGCGCAGGATGAACACCGCCGCAACCGTCAGGATCGGCACCATAAACAGCGAGACGCTGGCGCCGAGCGGGATATCGCCGCCCTGGATTCCCATCCAGAACGCCCAGGTGGCGAAGACGTGCGTCTTGTCGATCGGACCGCCCTGCGTGAGGATGCGCACGATATCGAAATTGGCGAAGGTAACGATCAGCGAGAACAGCGCCGTGATGGCAATGATGTTGCGCATCATCGGCAGGGTCACGAACCACATGCGCTGCCACCAGCTGGCGCCGTCGATCGCGGCCGCCTCGTAGAGCTGTTCCGGCACGGACTTGAGCGCCGCGAGGTACATGATCATGAAGAACGGCGCCCCGATCCAGACGTTGACCAGGATCACCGAGAAGCGCGCCCAGTAGGCGTCGCCGGTCCACGGCACCGGTCCGATGCCGAAATGCGCCAGAATCCAGTTGAACGCGCTGTAGGACGGGTCGAACAGCCACAGCCAGGCGAGCGTGCTCATGGCGGGCGGGATCACCCACGGCACCAGCAGCATGCCGCGCCACTTGCGCTGCCCTTTGGCGGGAATGTTGTGCACGAAATGCGCGACGAAGAACCCGATGATGGCTTTGCAAATCACGGCCGTGATGGCGAAGATGCAGGATTGCTGCACCACCATCCAGAACGTTTCGCGCTTGAACAAGAAGGCGAAATTGCCGAGGCCGACGAAGCGCTCCATCGACTTGTTGAGCGTCGCGAGATGCAGCGAATAAAGCGCCGGATAGAGAACGAGCAGTGCGATCAACAAAATCAGTGGCAGCGTCATCAGGAAGGCGGTGGTGGACTTGCGCTGCATCGCCTTGCGAAAGCCGGAGCGCTTGCGCGGCGCTGCCGCGGTTCGGACCTCGCCGAGGACTGCGTCGACCATTTCAACCCCTCATTGCCGGACCGCAGGTTCAGCGCTGCGCGCGTCCTGCTTGGCCCGGTTCGTTGCGCGCGCGGGCGAGCCATGCCCGCCCGCGCAATTCCTCACGATGTCGCGATCGCTCAAGTCCGCATGAAGCCTTCGACCTCGCTCTCGGCCCAGGCGAGCGTCTTCTCCATTGCCTCGCCCTGCAGATGCCGCACGATCATCTTGGTCTGGATCGCCTGGGTATAAATCTGGAAAGCGATCTTGGGCGGAGCCGGCGCCGCAGCAATCGACAGGGTCTGGTGATTGTGCGGGTTTGGATAGTGGTAGAGCGTGCCCTTGGGCGGCCCTTCCTCGGCCCAGGTCTTGAGCGTGGTCAATTTCTCGAACGACGGCAGGTCATAACCGCCGCTCGCCGCGACCAGCTTCTCGACCGCATCCGGCTGCGACAATGCCGTCAGCAAGCTCTTGGCTGCCGGCTTGTTCTTGCTGAAGTTCCAGACGCCCCAGAAATACGGCAGGAACGGCGAATAGCGCCCCTTCGGGCCGGACGGGAAGCCGTGGGTCCAGCACTGCTCGGCGACCTGCGGCGCGTCGCGCTTGGCGACCGCCCAGGCGCTCGGCGGATTCATGATCAGGGCCCCCTTGCCCGACACCAGCCACTTGTTGTTGGAGGCATCGTCCCATGCCGGCGCATCCGGCGGATAGAACGCCGCCACACGCTTGCAATAGTCGAGCGCCTGCCGCACCGCGTCGGTCTTGACGGTGATGTCGCCCTTGGCGTTGACCAGTTCGGCGCCGAAGCCCTGGAAGAACGCACCTGCGGTGTCGACCGAGTCCGAAGTCTGGCCAAGCCCGATACCGAACGGCACGCCGCCCTTGTGGCAAGCCTCGGCGGCTTTCAGATAGGCGTCGAATGTCCAGCTATCCGCCTTCGGCGCTGAGCCCGCGGGGTACAAGGCTTGAATGTCGATCCCGGCGTGCTGCTTCAGAAGATCGATGCGCGTACACGGCCCCTTGATCTGGCTGCCGATCGTCGCGGGGATCGCGATCCAGCGATTGTTCGCCCGGCCGAGATACTCCACCGTGTCGTTGACGGCGCCGTTCTGCTTGATCAACGGCTCCATGATGTCGTCGACCGGCTCGAGATTCTTCGCGTGGTCCTGCGGCCACCAGGTCGGCATCGCCACAATGTCATGGCCCGACCGCGCCTGCGCTTCGGCGGCGATGGTGAGCAGGTTCTTGAATCCTTGCGAGGTCACATAGTCGATCGAAACCTCGACCTTCTCCTTGGCGGCCCATTCGTCGACGATCGCCTTCGACGTGTTGTTCGCGCCCGGCACCCAATGGTCCCAGAACATGATCGAGAGTTTGCCGGCGGCATGGGCGCCGCGGACATAGGGCATCGCGAGAGCCGCCGACGATACGGCTGTCGTCGCGAGGAAGCGCCGTCGCGTAAACTTGCTGCGGAGCATAGTCGGAATTCCTCCCATGGTTAGGAACTTGGCGTTTTACCGCGGTCGATCGCCGCCTTGAGGACAGCTTAGGTCAAACCTGCCCCAGTTGTCAGGGGGGTATGGCAAGGACAGGGCCGTCCGCAGCCGCTCGCTGCTCAAGTGCGCATGAAACCTTCAACCTCGCTTTCCGCCCAGCTGAGCGTCTTCTCCATCGGCTCGCCCTGCATGTGGCGCACCACGATCTTGGTCATGATCGCCTGGGTGTAAATCTGCACCGCAATCTTCGGCGGCGCCGGCGCGCCTGCGACCGAAAGGATCTGATGGTCGTGCGGATTGGGGTAGTGATAGAGGGTGCCCTTCGGCGGCCCCTCCTCGGCCCAGGTCGGAAGCGTGGTGAGGTTGGCGAACGACGGCAGGTCGAAGCCCTGGCTCGCGGCTACCAGCTTCGCGATCGATGCTGGCTGAGACAGGTGGCTGAGCAGACTCTTCGCGGCCGTCTTGTTTCTCCCGAAATTCCAGGCGCCCCAGAAGTACGGCAGGAACGGCGCGAAACGCCCCTTCGGTCCGGCCGCCATGCCGTGCGTCCAGCACTGCTCGGCAACGCGCGGAGCATCACGCTTGGCAACCGCCCACGCACTCGGCGGATTCATGATCAGCGCGCCTTTGCCCGAAACCAAAAACTTGTTGTTCGACGCATTGTCCCAAGCGGGAGCATCCGGCGGCAGGAACTGGGCAAGGCGGCGGTAATAGTCGAGGGCCTGACGCACCGGATCGGATTTGACCGTGATGTTGCCCTTGGCATCGACGAGCGCAGCGCCGAACGATTGGAAGATCGAACCGGCGGTGTCGACATTGTCCTCCGTCACACCGAGACCGATACCGAACGGGAAGCCACCTTTGTGGCAGGCCTCAGCGGCCTTGAGGAACACGTCCAGCGTCCAACTTTCGGCCTTCGGCGGGCTGCCCGCCGGATAGAGCGCCTGCACATCGATCCCGGCAAGCTGCTTCATCAGGTCGATACGCGAGCATGGCCCCTTGATCTGGCTGCCGGGCGTAGCCGGCACCGCGACCCATTGCCCGCTCGACCGGCCGAGATATTCGACGGTTTGGTTGACGGCGCCGTTCTGCTTGATGAGCGCCTCCATCACGTCGCTCACCGGCTCAAGCAGCCGGGCGTACTCGGCCGGCTGCCAGCTCGGATATGCCAGAATGTCGTGACCCGACTTCGACTGCGCCTCGGCGGCGATCGTGAGCAGATTCTTGTTGCCCTGCGAGGTGATGTAGTCGATCTGCACCTCCACCTTTTCCCTTGCCGCCCATTCGTTGATCAGCGCCGTACACGTATTGTTGGCGCCTGGGACCCAGTGATCCCAGAAACCGACTGACAGTCTTCCCGCGGCGTACGCGCCGCGCACATATGGTGCGGTGATTACGGCGGCTGCGCTGAGCACAGCAGTCTTCAGTGCGCTTCGCCTCGTATGTCCTGCGCGCATGGGCGTACTCCCCTGGGCTGGCGTCCTGGTTCTAATCGTTCTGGTTTTCGACGCGGCAAGAGCATACACGGGCATGGTGCGGCGTCCTAGCCGTAGCCCTTGGATCGAGGTGTCGCAGCCTATTTCACCAGCCCGGCAAGTCGTGGCAGCCACAGCGTGAGTTCCGGCACCAGTGTGATGGCAACCAGCGACATCAAGAGCGGGATCAGCCACGGCAGGATCGCCATGGTGGTGCGCTCGAGCGAGAGCTTGGCGATGCGCGAGAGCACGAACAACACCATGCCGAGCGGCGGGTGCAGGAGCCCGATCATCAGGTTGAGCGTCATCATCACGCCGAAATGAACCGGGTCGATGCCGACCTTGAGGATCACCGGCATCAGCACCGGGACCAGAATGCTGATCGAGGCAACCGGCTCGAGGAAGCAGCCGACGACGAGCAGCACCATGTTGGTGAGGAGCAGGATCACATAGCGATTGTCGGTGACCGACAGGAGTGCGTCGGTGGCGTATTCGGTCACCCGCGTGGTGGTGAGCACCCAACCGAATAGCGAGGCCGCGCCGACGATCAGCAGGACGCCGGCCGTGGTCTCGATCGTGTCCATCGTAACCTTGTAGAACTGCTTCGTCGACATCGAGCGATAGAGGAAGATGCCGAGGATCATGGCCCAGGCGCAGGCCGCGATCGCGGCCTCGGTCGGCGTGAACCAGCCGAACGTCATGCCCCCGATGATGATCGCCGGCGTGAGCAGCGCAGGAAACGCCGCGATGAAGGTCAGCCCCAGCGTCTTCCACCGGAAAACCTGATCGCGGCCCATGTTGTATTTGCGGGCGCAGTAATAGACGTAGGCCATCATGAACACCGTCATCACGGCGCCCGGGACGACACCGCCGAGAAACAGCGCGCCGATCGAGACGTTGCCCATCATTCCGTAGATCACGAACGGCAGCGACGGCGGGATGATCGGCCCGAGCGTCGACGAGGCGGCCGTCACGCCGACCGAGAATTCGGTCGAGTAGCCGTGATCCTTCATCGCTTTGATCTCGATCGTGCCGAGGCCCGCCGCATCCGCGATCGCGGTGCCCGACATGCCGGCGAAAATCACCGAACCGATAATGTTGACGTGCGCCAGCCCACCGCGCGTCCAGCCGGCGATCGCGACGGCGAAATCATAGATGCGATTGGTGATGCCGGCCGAGTTCATCAGATTGCCGGCGAGAATGAAGAACGGCACCGCGAGCAGCGGGAAGGAGTCGATGCCACCCGCCATGCGATGCAGGATCACGAAATCCGGCAGTTCGGCGATGAAGTGCGTGTAGATGAACGACGCACCCGCAAGCGCGATGAATACCGGCACGCCCGCGAGCAGGACCGCGATGAAGATGAAAGCCATGACAAGCATTATGATGACCTTCAGTCGGCCGCGATCTGATGCGTGACGTCGTCGGGCTTGCTCCAGCCGATCTTGGCATTGCGCCAGATATTGATCGCCTGGCGGACGAACATGAAGATGCATCCGAACGCGACGCCGCCATAGACGTAGCTCATCGGCAAGTCGAACACGGTCATGCGCTGCAAGTGCATGCGTTCGGTGATCGTGATGGACAGATAGGCGAGCAGACCAATGAACGCGAGTTTGACGAAATCGACAAACGCCAGCAGAGCGGCGCGCAACGGCCCCGGCTTCATGACGTTCGAGAGAAGCTCAACCGCAATATGGCTGTTGCGGCGTGTCACCATGATGCCGCCGATGAACACGATCCACATCAGGCCGTAACGTGCGATCTCCTCGGTCCAGGCTAGGCTGTCGTTGAGGATGTAGCGTGTGAAGAACTGGAGAAAGACGATGAACGCAAGACTCCAGAAGATCACGAACGCGATCCAGTCCTCCGGATGATGTTCGATGACGATCTCTTCGTCCTCGACATGAATGAGGTGTTCCTCGCCCGGAGGTTTCTCGTCGGTCATGTTGTCCCCTCGCCCCGCAATTCCGTCATGCCCGGCCTCGTGCCGGGCATCCACGTCTTCACTTGCGCCCGTTGAAAAAGGCGTGGATGGCCGGGTCAAGCCCGGCCATGACGCTGCAGCTTACTTCAACCCCTGAAGCCCGTCGTACTCGGCCTTGCTCCAGCCGGCGCCTGCCGACGCGTCGTTGTGCAGCGCGACCGCGGCCTTGCGGAAAGCCTCGCGGTCGACCTGAACGACGGTCTTGCCGAGTTTGCGCAATTCGTCGGCGATCTTCTGCTCGGCGGCGCGGATCTGGTCGGACGCCTTCGCGGCGGCCTGCTTGAGCACATCGTCGAACACCTTCTTCTCGGCATCCGACAGTTTCGCCCAGACCTGCGAACCGACAATCGTGAGCAGCGACTCGGTGATGTGCGCGGTCAGCATGACGTGCGTCTGCACTTCGTAGAACTTCTTCGCCATGATGGTCGGCAGTGGATTTTCCTGTCCGTCCACGGTCCCCTGCTGTAAGGCGAGGTAGACTTCCGCGAAAGCGATCGGCGTCGCGTTCGCGCCGACCGATTTCGCCAGCATCAGGTAGAGCGGCGCCGGCGGCACGCGCAGTTTCATGCCCTTCATGTCTTCGGGCTTGGTGATCGACTTGTTCGCCGTCACCATGCGCTCGCCGTAGTACGTGAGTGCCACGATCTTGTGCCGGGTCTTGTCGTCGTAGCCCTTGGCGATGTCGGCAAACAGCTTGCTGTCGCGATAGGCCTTCCAGTGATCGAAGTCGCGCAGCATGAAGGGCGCGCCGGAGATTGCGAGGGGCTTGTGGATCGAGCCGGCGAACGACGTGCCGGTGTAGATCATGTCGACGGTGCCGAGACCGAGCCCTTCGTTGATCTGGTTCTCGTTGCCGAGCTGCGAGGCCGGAAATACGCCAATCTCGTAGCGGCCATTGGTGCGCTTCTTGATTTCTTCGGCCGCCCACAGCGCTTCGGTGTGATAGGGCTCGGCGACCTCGTACACATGCGCCCATTTGAGTTTGGTCTGGGCCGATGCGGGCGACGCCGTGATGGCCGTCGCAACAAAGATTGCGCCGGCCAATGCGCGGCGCGTCGAACACGACATGAATCTTCCTCCCCGAGTTTTCGAGCGCAGCGGCTTCTTGCGGACCCTGCGCTGCCGTGCCTTGATGATACGGCTTCGTCGGACTAACATGTTACTATGCCGGTCCAGACACGCAAGACTCCCTATGCGTTTCTCCCCACTCTGTCGCGTCAGGGACGCGGCGGCACCGTGCAGCGTGTGCAGGAGGTGATCCGCGACGCGATCGTCCGGCTCGACCTGCCTCCAGGGACTGCGATCGACAAGGTGGCACTCTGTGCGCGGCTCGGCGTGTCGCGCTTCCCGGTGTCGGAAGCGCTCGGGCGCCTCGCCGCGGAGGGATTGGTTGAAGTGCTGCCGCAACGCGGCACGCGCGTTGCGCGCATCGATCTCGCTGATTGCCGTCAGGCGATGTTCATCCGCCGCGCGCTGGAGATCGAGGCCGTACGCGCAGTCGCGCCGCGCGCCGACGCAGGTCTCCTCGCCGCGCTCGACCGCAACTTGCGTGAGCAGGAAGGCGTGCTCGGCGCCGACTATTCGAGCCGCTTCCATCAGCTCGACCTCGAAATGCACGAGCTGCTCCTCGGCTTTCTCGGCTACGAACGGGTGAGGCACGCGGTGGAAGCTGCGCGCGCGAGCCTCGACCGGGCACGGCTGTTCATGTGCACGCCGGCCCGGCAGGCTTCGACGTCTGAGGAGCACCGGGCGATCGTGGCGGCGCTCAAAAAACGTGACCCGGATGCGGCGGCCGCCGCCATGGAAGCCCACCTCGGCGCGGTCATGGCCGAGTTGCTCGACGTGGCGGAGCGCAATCCGGACGCCATTGCAGTCCCGGCGGGCGCGACCGCTGCAGCCTGACGCCTCTTCGCTGCAAATTCTCGCCAGTTTGGAACCAAGTCCCCGGATCATGGTTTACGGCCCGTTAACGGCCACCCTGCAGGATGGCCGTGCAGGCCGGGGCCAGTATTCGGGAGCTTTCCAGTGACGTTGCATCCGCTTTCTCCAGCCGACGCCCCGCCGATGGGCGACATGCCCCTTGCACCATTCGCCATGACCAAGCGCACCGAGGCCGATCTCGCGCAGGCGATGGTGGAACATCTGCGGGACGCTGCGCCCACTTCCGGCTCCCAGGCCCTCGGCGCCTTGCGCCAGGCCTTCCCGGATAGTCCGCTGAGCGCGCGTGTGACGGCTTTCGCGTCGCTGATGCGGCGGTAATCACATTCCCAGATACGCCTGCCGCACCCGGTCGTCGGCGAGAAGCTCGTCGCCCGAGCCGGACAGCGTGATGCGGCCGTTCTCCAGCACATAGGCGCGGCTCGCGAGCTTGAGCGAGACTGCGACGTTCTGCTCGACCAGCACGCAAGTCAGCCCCTGCGTATTGAGATCGCGGATTGCCGCGAGGACGTGTTGCACGACCGCCGGCGCGAGGCCGAGCGAAGGCTCGTCGAACATCACGAGATCGGGCGCGCCCATCAGGCAGCGCCCGATTGCGAGCATCTGCTGCTCGCCGCCCGAGAGCGTGCCCGCCGCCTGGCGCAGCCGCTCCTGCAGGCGCGGAAACATTTTCAGCACGCGTTCGCGGTTCTCGTCGCGATCCGCCTTCGCGCGCGGCAGCATCGCGCCCATGTCGAGATTTTCCGCGACCGTGAGCGTGGGAAAAACCTGACGCCCTTCCGCGACCTGCCCGATGCCAAGATTGCAGACGCGAAAGCTCGGCAATCCTGCGATGTCATCGCCGCGATAGCGGATGGCTCCGGCCGCAGGCCGCAGCATCCCGGCGATGGTGCGGATCAGCGACGTCTTACCGGCGCCGTTCGCGCCGATGATCGCCACGATTGCGCCCTGCTCTACCTCGAGCGAAACGCCGTCGAGCGCCTGCGCATCGCCGTAGAACACGTCGAGATTCTGCACGGAGAGCATCATACTGCCTCCGCGCCGAGGTAAGATTCGATCACGGCCGGCTCGCGCACCACCTCTGCCGGCGTGCCGAGCGCAATCTGCGCGCCGTGGTGCAGCACCAGCACGCGGTTCGCGAGCGCCATGACGGCGCGCATCACATGCTCGATCAGCAGGATGGTGAGACCTTGCGCATTCAGTTCGCGCAGGATCGCTACCATGCGGTCGGTCTCGGTCGGGCGCAGGCCCGCCATCACCTCGTCAAGCAGCAACAATTGCGGCGCGGTCGCGAGTGCGCGCGCGACCTCCAGCCGCTTCCGATCCGGCAGGGTCAACGATTTCGCTTCGCGCTGCCGCTTGTCGAACAGATCGAGCCGGCGCAGCACCTCGTGCGCGGTCTCTCGCGCGCGCGCAGTGTCCGGAGTGCGCAGCAGCGCGCCGACCATGACGTTGTCTTCCACCGTCAGCGCCGGAAATGGACGCACGATCTGGAACGTGCGGGCGATACCCCGACGGCACACCTGATCCGGACGCAGCCCGTCGATGCGCTCGCCCTCGAAGCCGATCTCGCCCTCGTCGGATTTAAGCGCGCCGGCGATCGTGTTGAACAGCGTGGTCTTGCCCGCGCCGTTCGGGCCGATGACGGCGAAGATCTCGCCCTTCGCGACCTCGCAGCTGACGCGATCAACCGCGACGAGCCCGCGAAAGCGCTTCGATAGACCGGCGATGGAGAGGAACGCGTTCATGGGCGCCCCAGCCGCAAGCGCCGCGCGAGCCACGGCCAGATGCCGTCGGGCAAGGCCAGCACCACGATCAGCAGGCACACGCCGTAGAACACCTGCTTCGCGCCCGGCCAATCGAATCCAAACGCGTGCATTAACTCGGTGACGAACTCCGACAGTCCCGTGAGTACGAATGCGCCGAGAATCGGACCGAACAGCGTGCCAATCCCGCCGATGATCGGCGCGAGAATCAGCTCGATCGAGCGCGAGATGTGGAAGACCTGCTCGGGAAACAGGTTGTTGTAATAGAACGCGAAGAATACGCCTGCGACCGCCGTCATGCCGGCGGAGATCACCACCGCGAACATCTTGTAGCGAAACGTGTTGATCCCGAGTGCGCGCGCGGCTTCCTCATCCTCGCGGATCGCGAGCCAGAAGTACCCCATGCGGCTGCGCAGCAGAAGTTGGCACAGCAGAAACGCCGCGGCGGTGAACGCCAGCATCACGTAATAGAACATGATCGGCTTGCCGCGCAGATTCCACAGGTCGTTCTGCGTGTACTGCGCGACGGGGAGGAAGAATCCGGCCGAACCTCCCGTATAACCGATGTGGTCGAAGCCGATGCGGGCGAATTCGGCGAACGCGATGGTGAGGATCGCGAAGTAGACGCCGGCCACGCCGAAGCGGAAGGCGAGGAAGCCAATGATCGCACCGCAGGCCATCGCGACCGGCACGGCGACAAGCAATCCAATCCACGGGCCAATGCCGAAATGCACGTAGAGCGCCGCCGCCGTGTAGGCGCCGAGCCCCACATAGATCGCATGGCCGAGCGAAAGCTGGCCTGCGAAGCCCATCATGATGTTCCAGGCCTGCCCCGCGTAGGCGAAATAGAGAATGATGATCAGAACCGTGAGCAGGTAGTCGTTGACGAAATGCGGCGCGACGATGAGCGCGGCGAGCAGCAGCGCGAGGAGTGCGAGGCCGCGCCTCGGAAGGCTCGCGCGGTTCATGACGCGCGCTTTCCGAGAATCCCCTGCGGGCGGAACAACAGCACCAGCACCAGGAACGCGAAGGCGAACATGCTTTTCGCCGACGGCGCGAACAGAAGCCCGGCCAGCGCTTCGGTCACGCCGATCAACACGCCGCCGAGCAGTGCGCCCGGCATCGAGCCGAGCCCGCCGGTGATGACGATGACGAAGGCGAGGAGCGTGTAGGCCGGCCCCAACGGCGGCGTGACATCGATGATCAGGACAAGCATCGAGCCGGCGGCGCCGACGCAGGCGGCGCCGAGCCCAAACGTCAATGCATAGAGCCGCTTCACGTTTAGTCCGACCACCAGCGCACCGGTGTAATTGTCGGCGCAGGCGCGGATCGCCTTGCCGGCGTCGCTGAAACGAAAGAAGGCAAACAGCGCGGCCGCGACAATGATGGCCGCGACGCCCGCGTAGACCTTCGTGGCGTCGACGATGATCCGCCCGAACGCGAAGCTGTCGAAGGCGTAGGGTGTCTGTACGCTGCGCGCATCGGGCCCAAAGATGAGCAGCAGCACGTTCACCATGATGATCGCAATGGCGACCAGCAGCATGAACTGCGAATGCTCGGGCCGGTCGACGAAGGGATTGATCAGGCCCGCCTGCATGAGATAGCCGAGACAGAACAGTACGCCCGCGATCGGCACCATCATCACCAGCGGATCGAGCTTGAAGGCCTGGAAGGCGACGATCGCGAGATACATCGCGATCGTCATCATCTCGCCGTGCGCGAAGTTGACCACACGCACCACGCCGAAGATGACGGAGAGCCCGAGCGCCATCAGCCCATAGACGAGCCCCGTCAACAGGCCGCTGACCGCCACGTTGAGGTAGATGTCGAAGGGCACGGAGTTAGACCTTCGTCATTCCGGGGCGCCGCGCAGCGGCGAGCCCGGAATCCATAGCCACGCAATGCTCGATCTTGCTCAAATCGTGGGGCCCGTGGCTATGGATCCCGGGCTCGCGGACAAAGGTCCGCGCCCCGAGATGACAGCAAGCCTAGCTCCGCTTGTCGTAGCCGGTCATCGGCCACTCGGCCTTGGCGTTGGTGGCGCCCTTCGGAGCCACCGTCACCAGCTTGCCGCCGCGGTTCTGGATGCCGGAGTTCTTGAGCTTCGCGTTCTGTCCCTTGGCGTCGAACGAGATGCCCGGGCCGGTCGAGACGTTGTCCTTGATGTCGGTCGCGCGGATCGCGTCGGCGAGCGCCTTCGGATCGGTCGAGCCGGCGCGCTTGTAGGCGTCGGCCGCAATGAGCAGCGCTTCGAAGGTGTAGATGTGGTTGGTGTTGAGATTGATCTCCGGATACTTCTTGGCGAGCGCGTCTTCCAGCGCCTTGGAGAGCTTCTTGTTCGGGTCGTACCACGGCACGAAGCTGAGCGGCCCGTCGCCGAGCTTGCCGAGCGTCTTGAGATACTGATCCTCGTACCAGCCCGGCCCCATGCTCAGGATGCCCATCGGACTCCAGCGCTGCTTGACGAGTTCGCGCGTCAGCAGGATCGCGTCGTTGAGGCGGCTGACCACCAGCAGAGCATCCGCGCCGCTCGCCTTCGCCTTGGCAACCTCGACGGAAAGATCGCGCGCCGCCGGGTCGTAGGAGATGGTCTCCTTGATCGTGTAGGGCATGTTGTGACGCGGCATCACCCCACCGATTCCACCGGCCATCGCGGTGCCGAACGTGTCGTTCACGTGCATGAACACCACCGTCTTCGGCGCGGTGCCTGCTGCCTCGAAGATCTCCTTCTGGTTGGCGAAGGCATCGTTCAGGATCATCGGCGCGGTCGGGAAGTTGCGGAACACGAACTTGTAGCCCTGCTCGGTGATCGGCGGGGCGGCGGCGATGTTGATGACGTAGGGAATGCCCTTCTGCTCGGCGACCTGCGCGATCGCGGTGCTCTGGCCTGAGTCGAACGCGCCGACCAGGAGCTGCGCGCCATCAGCGATCAGCTTCTCGGCGCGCGAGCGCGCGACCTCGACGTTGGTCTCGGTGTCGGCATTCATGATCTGCAACTCGGGCAGACCGAGGTCCTTCAGGATCGGATTGGTCAGTTCGACCCCGCGGAAGCAGTCCTGGCCGATGCCCGCCTGCACGCCTGAGCGCGGCAGCAGCACACCGACTTTCAGCGCGCCGCCCTGCGCGCGCACGATCGCCGGCGCGGCGAGAACAGCGGCCGAGCCGGCCAGCAAATGACGGCGGGTGAGAGATAGTTTCATTGTGTTCCTCCCTCGAAGATTGCCGCGAATGTAGAAGCTTTGCCCCGGAGCGGGCAAGGCTGGATTGTTATGCCTTATAACATTCTTGGCCGCCGCGGCTCACGCGGCAAACAGCCGCTCGATACCCGCCGCGAGCTCGAACAGGCGACGGTCGTGCCCGTTGCGCCCGGCCAGCATCAGCCCGACCGGCAGGCCGCTGCCCGGAATGGGAAGCGAGATCGCGCAGTTGTCGAAGAAATTCCAGGTCAGTGTGTTGCGCAGCAGCAGCATGTTTTTGAAGTTGAACGTGCGCGTGTCCTGCATCTCGGCGATGGTCGGCGCCACGATCGCGGTCGTCGGCATCATCCAGGCATCGAAGGCGGAGAGCTGCGCGTCCATGGCGCGAACCATCCGCGTGCGCGCCAGCATCATGTCGACGTAGTCGGCGGCCGTGACATTGCCGCCGCGCTCGATGCGCACCCGGACGTTCGGATCGAACTCGTTGGCGCGCTTGGCGAGCCGCTCGCGATGCACAGCAAAGGCCTCCGCGGGTGCGAAGCCACCCTTGGCGTTCACCTTGAGCATCTCGTCGACCAGCGGCATCGGCTCGTCGGTGATGCGCGCGCCGGCATCGGCGAGTTTCTTGCGCGCGGCGCCGAAGCGCGTGCCGACGGTGTTGTCCCATTCGGTCGTCAGGAAGCCCTGCGGCACGCCGAGGCGCAGGTCCGCGACCGGCGCAGGCTGCAACGGCACGTACTCCTCGCCCGCAATGACGGCATCTCCGCGCGAGCAATCCGCGACGCTGCGCGCCAGCGGACCGATCGAGTCGAGCGTGAAGGAGAGCGGGAACGCACCGTCGGTCGGCACGCGCTGCTTGCTCGGCTT
>JBAVXH010000144.1:0-32253 GCA_049698215.1 Xanthobacteraceae bacterium
TCCTGGCTCGCGCCGGTCGACGCCTTCATGGAACGCCAGCGTATCCCGATCCTGATCGGCGTCGCGGTCGTCTCGCTCGGCGGGCTGCCGCTTCTTTATTTCCTGCAATTCGACTTCAACCCGATCAACCTGCGCAGTCCGCACGTCGAGTCGATCGCAACCTTCCTCGATCTGCGGCGCGATCCGATCACGGGCGCGAATGCGATCAGCGTGCTGGCGCCCGATCTCGCTTCGACGCGGCCCGTCGCGGAGCGGCTCTCGAAGGTGCCGGAAGTCGCGCAAGTGCGCACGCTCGACTTCTTCGTTCCGGCGGACCAGGACAAGAAGCTCGCGGCGCTCAAGGTCGCTCGCGACAAGATCGAGCCTTCGTTCAAGGCCGACGCGGCGCAGAAACCGCCGACCGATGAAGAAAACGTGCAATCGTTGAACGAGGTCGTCACCTCGCTCAATGAAGCCGCCGAGAAACATAAGGGGCGGGGTGGCGATGCCGCAAAGCGCCTGGCCGGTCTTCTCGCCAATCTTGCGAAATCGACGCCGGAAATGCGCGAGCAGGTCGCGGGCGCGTTCCTGCGGCCGCTGAAGACCGCGCTCGCCGACCTGCAGGACCTCCTTCAGGCGCAGACGGTCACGCTTGCGGATGTGCCGCACGACATCGAAGAACTCTGGCGCACGCTGGATGGCCGCGCGCGCGTCGAAGTATTGCCGAAGGGCGATCCAAACGACAACGAGACGCTACGCAAGTTCGCGCGCGCAGTGCTCGCGGTCGAGCCCCATGCGACAGGTGGACCGATTTCGATTCTTGAATCGGGCTACACCGTTGTGCGCGCCTTCTTCGAGGCGGGCGCTTGGGCGTTGATCTCGATCATGATCCTGTTGTGGATCGTGTTGCGCCGTTTCGGCGATGTGCTGCTCACCATCGTGCCGCTGCTGCTGGCCGGCGTGGTGACGCTCGAACTTTGCGTCGTTCTCGGGATGCCGCTGAATTTCGCGAACATCATCGCGCTGCCGCTGTTGCTCGGCATCGGCGTCGCGTTCAAGATCTATTACATCATGGCCTGGCGCGCCGGACAGACCGGGCTCCTGCAATCGAGTCTGACCCGCGCGGTGTTTTATTCTGCCGCGACGACCGCAACCGCGTTCGGAAGCCTGTGGCTCTCCAGCCATCCCGGCACGTCGAGCATGGGCAAGCTGCTTGCGCTGTCGCTGCTCATGACGCTGGCTGCGGCCGTGCTGTTCCAGCCGGTGCTGATGGGCAAGCCGCGCCAGATCGAAGAGTAAAAGATCGCGAGCTACTTCTTCGCGGCCGTACCGCCCGGCGTTACGCCGGCCTGTTCCGCGGCCACACGCTGGCAGGTGTCGCTCACAGCAGGCTGCGCAGGTCCCTTCGCGGCGCCCTTTGTGGCTGGCGGCCCCTTGGTCTGAGAGGCCGGCGCTGATTTGAGTGGCGGCAGCGGCGTTGCATTCGGCGGCGGGGTCTTCACCCGGGTCCATTGCTGCGTTTGGCACAGCGGCCATACCAGGCAGCCCTCGAGGTTCAGCGTGTTCTCGTCAGCGAGGCTGATGCTCGCGTTGTAGTTCTTGCCGTTCTGCGAGTTGTAGACCTCGCCCGTCCATTTCCCCGGTTCTTTCGTAGGAGCCATGTCGATCAGGACCGGTGTGCCGAGCAGCGGCCGGCCCTTCTTGGCCGGGTCAGGGCTCTCGTTATCGAAACCCGGTGTCTTCTCCCAGGAGACGATACCCCACATCTTGCCGCCGCAGTTGTCGATGCGGACGTGGCCGTAGCCTTCCTTCACCAGCCAGTCGCCGATCACCGATGCATCGGCGCCAAGCGCGCCTACTGTGGTGAGACCAAGGATTGCTGCACTAGCGAATAAGGGTTTCATCCGACCTCGATCCGGTTTACGCGCGTGCCCAACACATTCACCTAGAGTTAGTTTCAGGCACGATTTCGGCAACTATGCCGCATTGCTGCCGTTCCTTGTTCATCTAGGGTCTGTCATACTTCCCGCCGGGGACGACACCACATGCACTCAGGTACGCCGCTCGACATTGCAACCCTGTTCGACGCCCACGAATCCGAGCGCTTTGACCTCCATACCCGTCGTCTCAATGAGCAGATGGTGCGCGTGCTGCGGACCATCGGGTACGATGTCGGCTTTTGCAAGGGACAGGGACAATACCTCTACGATCGCAAGGATGAGCGGTATCTTGATCTGCTGAGCGGCTACGGAGTGTTCGCGATCGGGCGCAATCATCCGGCGGTGCGCGCGGCGCTCAAAAGCGTGCTCGATGCCGACCTGCCTAATCTGGTGCAGATGGATGTGTCGACGCTGGCCGGCCTCCTGGCCGAGCGGCTGCTCGCCTTGGTGCCGCATCTCGATAAGGTCTTCTTCGCAAATTCGGGCGCGGAATCGGTCGAGGCCGCGATCAAGTTCGCGCGCGCGGCGACCGGCCGCGCCGGCATCGTGTATTGCAGTCACGCGTTCCATGGCCTGACCTACGGAGCGCTCTCGCTCAACGGCGATGATGTCTTCCGCAAAGGTTTCGAGCCGCTGCTGCCGGATTGCGTGCGCATCCCGTTCAACGATCTCATCGCGCTGGAGCAGGCGCTGTCCTCGCGGCAGATGGCGGCCTTCGTCGTCGAGCCGATTCAGGGCAAGGGCGTGATCCTGCCGAATGAGGAATACCTGAAGGGCGCCGAGCATCTCTGCCGCCGCTACGGCACGCTGTTCGTCGCGGACGAGATCCAGACCGGATTGGGGCGGACCGGAAAATTCCTTGCCGGTGAGCACTGGGGCATCGAGCCCGACATGGTGCTGCTCGCCAAGGCGCTCTCCGGAGGACATGTGCCGGTCGGCGCCGTGCTGATGCGCAAATGGGTGTTCGACAAGGTGTTCAGCCGTATGGAGCGTGCCGTGGTGCACGGCTCGACCTTCTCGAAGAACGATCTGGCCATGGCGGCCGGCATTGCGACTCTCGAGGTGATGAAGGCCGAACGCGTGACCGAGAACGCGGCGCGCATGGGCGAGCGGTTGCTGCGCGGGCTGTCCGCGCTGTGCGACAATTACGAACTGCTGAAAGAAGTGCGCGGCAAGGGCTTGATGATCGGCGTCGAGTTCGGCTCGCCGAGCTCGCTCAAGCTGAAAGCGTCATGGAATGTGCTGGAGACCGCGAGCAAGGGGCTCTTCTGCCAGCTCATCACAATCCCGCTGTTCAAGGACCACAAGATCCTGACGCAGGTCGCGGGCCACGCCAGCCACACCGTCAAGCTCATTCCACCGCTGATCATCGATGACGCGGACTGCGACTGGATCGTGCGCGCCTTCGACGAGGTGATCGCCGACAGTCACCGCGCGAGCGCGGTGTGGTCGCTCGGCAAGACGCTGGTCGAGCACGCGATGCGCACGAACGCGTAATCGCCGTTGTCATCCCGGCCGCGCCAACGGGTCCGCGCAGAGCGCGGCCCGATGACAGGCTCCGCGCGAGCCCGGATCCACATAACACCGCTACCTGCGATTCTGGCTTCACCCAGAGCAGTCCGCTCGATATCTGTGATATGTGGGTCCCGGCTCTCGCTCGGCTCACGCTCGCTTGGCCGGGACGACAGCCGTGTCATGTGAGGAAGAAGATGCGTGCCGCCTACTATGAGAAGAACGGCTCCGCTGCCGAAGTCCTGCATGTCAGCGAGGTCGAGACCCCGAAGCCCGGCGCGGGCGAGGTGCGCGTCCGGCTCAAGACCTCCGGCGTCAATCCGTCCGACGTGAAGACACGCGCGGGAACGGCGCGCAAAATCGCGTTTGCGCGCGTCATCCCGCAGAGCGACGGCGCGGGCGAAATCGACATGGTGGGCGAGGGTGTCACGCCATCGCGTATCGGCGAACGCGTCTGGGCCTGGAACGGCGCGTGGAAGCGCCCCTTCGGCACGGCCGCCGAATACATTGTGCTGCCCTCCGCCCAAGCCGTGCCGCTACCCCGCGCGATCAGCTTCGAGGCGGCGGCCTGCCTCGGCATTCCTGCGTTGACCGCCTGGCACGCGATCGACATCGCCGGTGCGAGAGGTGGCGAGACGCTGCTGATCGCAGGCGGCGCGGGTGCGGTCGCGCACTATGCGATCCAGTTCGCCAAGGCGCGCGGCGCGACCGTGATCGCGACGGTGTCGTCGGCCGAAAAGGCGAAGGTCGCGCGCGACGCAGGCGCCGATCAAACTATCGACTACAAGACCGAAAATGTCGGCGAGCGTGTCGCGGCAGTAACCAAGGGCGGCGTCGACGCCGTGATCGAGGTCGATCTCACGGCGAATGCGCATCTCCTGCCGAGTCTACTGCGGCCGTGCGGCACACTCGTCGTGTACGGCACCGGCCCGCAGGCGCAGTTTCCCGCCTCCTTCTGCCTGCAGAACAACATCACGGTGAAATTCCTCCTGGTCTACGAGCTCACCGCAGACGAGCGGGCGCGCGCAATTGCCGACATCACGCGCATGCTCGAAGCGAACACGCTCAAGCACAACATCGCGAAGACCTATCCGCTGGCCGAGATCGTCGCCGCGCATGAGTGCGTGGAGCAGGGCAGGGCGATCGGGAATGTGGTCATCCAGATCTGACGTTGCGCGCCGTTACCCTCATTCTGAGGAAACGATCGCCTCTCCCGGGACTTGATCCCTCAGGATATTCGCGTTGGCTCTTGGGCCAATGGCTTGCTCATTCCCCGCGTGATACCGCGTTACCATTGGTCCAGCGCAAGCAGGGGGAGAGGCCCATGATCATGCGTTCGTCCGCGCTTGCCTTTGCTCTTGTGGCCGTTTCCATCCCGGTATGGACGGCGAGTGCGCACGCGATCTCCATGCAGGAGTGCAGCGCCAAATACAAAGCAGCCCAGGCTGCCGGCACGATCAAGGGAATGAAATGGAACGATTTCCGCAAGGCGGAGTGTTCCGACGATGCCGCGAAGCCGGCAGCGAGCACGACGGCCGCTCCCAAGGCTGAAAAGGAAGCGGCTCCTTCCGCTTCCGCTCCCGCTGCCGCGACTGCCGGAAAGGCGGTCTTCCCCTCGGCCGTCGCGCCCAAATATTCGAAGGAGAGTGAAGGCAAGGCGCGGATGCTCACCTGCCTCGACCAGTACAATGCGAACAAGGCGGGCAACGGCAACGGCGGCATGAAGTGGATCGCGAAAGGCGGCGGCTACTACAGCGAATGCAACAAGCGGCTAAAAGGCTAGGTCGCCCGAACGGAAAAAATGGAGATTGTCATGTCGAGCCTGATCTGGATCATCGTAATCGGTTTCATCGCGGGCATTGTTGCGCGCTGGCTGTCGCCGGGCCCCAACAATCCAAGCGGCTTCATTCTGACGGTGGTCCTCGGAATCGCCGGATCGTTCCTTGCGACATTCATCGGTCAGGCGTTCGGCTGGTATCGGCCCGATCAGGGCGCCGGCTTCATTACCGCCACAATCGGCGCAATCGTTGTTCTCTTCATCTGGAACCGGCTGGTGGCCCGCCGCGTCATCCCCGATCCGGGCAACCCGCGAGTGTAGGAGGTCAACATGGGTCTTATGGATATCCTGAACGGCATGCAGAACGGGCCGCGTGGCCAGCAGCGACCTGCGCCCGCCGGCAGCAGCAGCGGCGGCATGTCGCCGATGATGATGGCCCTGCTCGGGCTGCTCGCCTACAAGGCGATCAAAGGCGGCGGCCTGAGCAACATGCTGGGTGGTGGGTCTTCGCCGAGCCCTGCCCCGGCCGGCCGTCCATCCGACCCTCGCGCGACAACCGAGGCCTCGTCCGGAGGGCTGGGTGATATCCTGGGCGGCATGCTCGGTGGCGGTGCACCAGCCGGTCGTTCGCCCGATCCGCGCGAGACAAGAGCCGACGCTTCATCCGGTGGCGGGCTGGGCGACCTCCTGGGCGGCCTGATGGGAAACACGCAGGCCATGCCGGGCGGACTCGGCGGGATGCTTGGCGGCTTGCTCGGTGGTGCCGCCGGTGGCGCTGCTGCGGGTGGCGCGCTGAACGGCGGGCTGCGCCATCTGCTCAACGACATGGAAGAAAACGGGCAGGGCGACGCCGCGCGTTCGTGGGTGAGCAACGGCCCGAACCAGTCGCTCCCACCTCGTGATCTCGCGCAGGCCATCGGCGCCGACGATATCGATGCCGTGTCCCAACAGACCGGCGTGCCACGAGATCAAATGCTCGCGATGCTGAGCGAGCACCTGCCGGACCTGGTCAATCAGTTGACGCCAAACGGACGGCTGCCGACCGAACACGAAGCCTCCCGCTGGTGAGCGAAGGTTAGGCTCCCTACCGCGCCACGATCGGCCGCGCTGCCAGCACCGGCTCGCGCACCGGCACGCCCTTGAAGGGCGAGCCTTCCTCGAACCATGACTTCGGCGCCGGATGCCCCCACAGCGTCTGGCGCTGCGGGTCGTCGAGCGTCCAGCGGATCGGCTCGTGGTCGGTGTCGACGGTGAGGTAGTCGGACGTGAACAGCTCGACGCGGTGGCCGTCGGGATCGCGCACGTACAGGAAAAATGCGTTGGCGATGCCGTGCCGGCCGGGGCCGCGCTCCATGTTGGCGAGGTAGCCCGATGTCGCCATCACGTCACAGGTGTGCAGGATGTCGAGCGCGTTCGAATTCCACACGCCGATGTGATGGAGGCGCGGGCCCCTGCCGCTCGTGAAAGCGAGATCGTGCGTTGAGCCGCGCCGCTGCATCCACACAGCCCAGAGCTTCGGGTCCGCGCCTTCGGTCTCGGTCGTCTCGGTGAGGCGGAAGCCAAGCTCGGTGTAGAAATCATACGAACGCTGCACATCGGGCGTGAAGCAATTGATGTGGTCGATGCGCTGGATGCGCGCGCCCTGATAGGCCGCATACTTCTGCAGCATCGGCTTGACGCGATCCATCTTGAAATAGAGGTCGACCGGCATGCCGACCGGATCGACAGTGCGCAACGTGCGCCCCTGGAACGGAACGTTCGGCCACGACACCGGCAGCCTGCGCGCGGCCAGCCATTCGGCGGCCTTGTCGAGGTCTTCATCGCTCGCGACCTTGAAGGCGATGGCGAGTGCCGCGATGTCCTCCGACTTGCGCAGCACGACAGAGTGGTGATTGCGCTCCTCCACGCCGCGCAGATAAAGCGCTTGCCTGTCCTCGTCGGAGACGATGTAGCCCAGGCAATCGACATAGAAGGCGCGGGACTTGCCCAGGTCGGCCACGCCGAGCTCGACATGGCTCGCGCGTACGATGTTGAACGGCGGATTGAACACGGGATGACGGAGGGGCATTGGCGTCACACGCTCGGCGTCATCGCCCGCGAAGGCGGGCGACCCAGTAAACACCGGTCTATCGATATCGCACGGCCGGAGTTTACTGGGTGCCGCGCTTTCGCGGGGCATGACGAAAGTGAGGGCACGGCGATCATCTACGCCCCAATCTTCGGGATCTTGTGAGTATCGAACGCGATCGCGATGTTCTTCGTCTCCATGTAGAAGTCGAATGAATAGTCGCCGCCGTCGCGGCCGATGCCGGACGACTTCATGCCGCCGAATGGCGTCGGCAGGTGGCGGACGTTCTCCGAGTTGACCCAGATCATGCCGGCTTCCAGCGACTGCGCGAAGCGGTGTGCGCGCCCGATGTCCTTGGTCCACAGATACGCCGCGAGCCCGTAGCGCACGTCGTTCGCAACGCTGAGCGCTTCTTTCTCGTCGGCGAACGGAATCATGGTGAGCACCGGGCCGAAAATTTCCTCCTGCGCGATCTTCATGCTCTGGCGTGCGTCGAGATAGAGCGTCGGCGCGACGTAGTTGCCTTTGTCGCTGGCGCGCCCGCCGCCGACCACAGTGGCACCCTCCTTCTCGGCGGCAGCCACATAGGACAGCACCTTGTCGACGTGGCGCGCGTGGATCAGCGGTCCGATTTCGGTGGCGGGGTCGAGCGGATGTCCGACCTTGATCTTCTTCATCCGCTCGGCGGCGCGCTTGGAGAACTCCTGATAGATGGAGGCTTCCACAAGCGCGCGGCTCGACGAGGTGCAGCGCTCGCCGTTGAGCGAGTAGATCATGAACAGCACCGCATCGAGCGCGCGGTCGAGGTCGGCGTCGGCGAACACAATGACGGGGTTCTTGCCGCCCAGCTCGAAATGCACCCGCTTCAGCGTCGCGGCACCCTGCGCCATGATGGCCGAGCCGGTCGCGCTCTCGCCGACGAAGCCGATCGCCTTGATGTCGGGGTGTTCGGTGAGCGCGCGGCCCGCGTCCTCGCCGAAGCCGTGTACGGTGTTGAGTACGCCCGGCGGCAGGCCGGCTTCGAGGCAAATCTCGGAGAGCAGCACAGCAGTGAGCGGGCTCCACTCCGCCGGCTTGTGCACCACGGTGCAGCCCGCCGCGAGCGCGGGCGCGATCTTCCAGGTCGACAGCATGAACGGCGTGTTCCAGGGCGTGATGACGCCCACGGGTCCGATCGGCTGGCGGATCGTGTAGTTGAGGTGCGTGTCGGTCGGGAGCGACAGGCCATCGTTCGCGCCAGGCGCGCGGTCGGCATAGAAGCGGAAGTTCTCCGCGCCGCGCACCGCCGCCTTCGACATGTAGCGGATCGGCTGCCCGGTATCGATCGACTCGACCAGCGCGATCTCGTCGGCGCGCGCCTCGATCGCGTCGGCGATTCTGTGCAAGAGCTTGCGCCGCTCGTCGCCGGTGGTGCGCGACCAGCCGGTGCGGAAGGCTTTGGTCGCAGCCTTCGCGGCCTTATCGATGTCCGTAGCGCTGCCGCGCGCGACCCTAGCGATCACCGAATTGTCGATCGGCGAGAGTGTCTCGAAGGTCTGCCCGCTGCCGGCATCCGCCTTGCCGTCGATCAGGTGCGCGACCGGCCTGTCGCGGAAGCGCTTCAGGAAGCCTTCCGCACGCGCGATGGTCTTGTCGAGCGTACCGCTCATGCGGCGCTGGCCTGCCGCTCGCGCATCCCGTTGCGCAACAGCCGCGTCTCCGGATCGATCTCGTGGATTTCCACCGTCAGCGCGAGCGGACGCGCCTTGAACACCGGATCGAGCGTCTTGTTGGCCTGATCGTAGATCGTCTGCACGGCGTGCTTCTTCTGCTCCAGCGGCCGCCCTTTGCGGGCGCGGATGTCGATGTGGACGAAGGCATTGTCCGGCGAGCCGTCGCCGACGCGGAAATGCTCGCGGCGCTTCAACCTGGTGCGCACCGCGACCGGCTCGGCGATGCCGCTTGCAATCGCGGCGGCGTGGATTTCCTCGACGAGGCGCTGCGGCGTGATCTCGTTCTCGATGTTGGCTGAATATTCGACGATGACGTGCGGCATGGCTTCCCTCCCGCCGATTTGACGGCCCAGTTGGTTTCCCACATGTTGACGCGCCAGTCTCGCGCGTCAAGGCAAGGAATTGCGCATTGAAGCTCGCATCTTTCACCGTGGACGGCCGCACCAGTTATGGCGCGGTCGTTAGCGACGGCATCGTCGATCTCGGCAGGCGGCTCAAACACGCGAGCGTGCTCGATGTATTGCGCGCGGACGCGCTCGATGAGGCGCGCAAAGCCGCCGATGCGAAGCCGGACATCGCGCTCAAGGACATCACGCTGCTCCGCCCGGTTGTCTTTCCGGAGAAAATCCTCTGCATCGGGGTGAACTACGGCAACCGCCATGCCGAGTACAAGGACAACACGGAAGCCGCGAAGTATCCGAGCATGTTCTTCCGCACGCCAGGTTCGTTCGTCGGCTCGGGCGAGCCGCTGGTGAAGCCGGGTGTGACCCAGCAGTTCGACTACGAGGGCGAGATCGCGCTGGTGATCGGACGGGAAGGGCGCCGCATCCCGAAAGAAAAAGCCCACGAACACGTCGCCGGCTACACCCTGTGCAACGAAGGCACCGCGCGCGAGTGGACCAGACACTCCAAGTTCAACGTCACGCAAGGCAAGAACTTCGACGCCTCGGGCAGCCTCGGCCCCTGGATGGTCACGGCCGACGAGGTCGATCCCGCGAAGCCGCTGCATTTGACCACGACAGTGAACGGGGAACTGCGCCAGGACGACACGACGGCCAACCTGCTCTTCACCTTCGCGGACCTGCTCGCCTACATCACCGTCTTCACGACCCTCAAGCCGGGCGACATCATCGTGACCGGAACCCCGGTCGGCGCCGGCGCGCGGTTCGATCCGCCGCGCTGGCTGAAGGCCGGCGACCTTGTGGACATCTCGGTTCCCGAGATCGGAATGCTGAGCAATCGCGTGGTGGACGAAGCCTGAGGAACGCCAAGCAAAGTCGAGTTTTCCAAGGCATTAGCCGGAAACGGCGCCCGCCCTCTGCAGCAGAAATGCGATTAACGCAAGTCTTATCAATACCTTGGAATCTGTCAAAAGAGCGCTTTTCCTTTTGCATGCCGCGCGCGCATGACTTAGATCAAGCTCTAGTCGAACCGGGTGGCGACCAAGTACCGCGATGATCGTTTGTTCCTGCAACGTCTTCAGCGACCGCGACGTGCGATCGGCGATCGATAGCGCTCCCGCCCGGCCCGCCACCGCCAACCAGGTCTATGGCTGCCTCGGATGCAGCCCGCAGTGCGGGCGGTGCGCACGCACCATTCGCCGCATCATGGACGAGAGCCTCGCCGGCTGCTGCAAGGAGCGTGAGGCCTGTGCGCATGTCCACGAGCTGCCGGTGGCTGCCGAATAGCCGCGGCTGTGCGCCTTGATGGCTCAAGCCGTTCTCATTAGAATCATTCTATCAAACGTAACCAAAAGGAGCGCACCCCATGAAGGGCGACGCCAAGGTCATCGACTATTTGAACAAGGGACTGCGCAGCGAGCTGACTGCGGTCAATCAGTACTGGCTGCATTACCGGCTGCTCGACAACTGGGGCTACAAGGATCTCGCCAAGAAGTGGCGCAAGGAATCGATCGAGGAGATGGAGCACGCCGACAAGTTCATCGACCGCATCATCTTTCTCGATGGCTTCCCGAACATGCAGGTACTCGATCCCCTGCACATCGGGCAGAACGTGAAGGAGATCCTCGACTGCGATCTCCAGGCCGAGATCGACGCGCGCGCGCTCTACCAGGAAGCCGCGACCTATTGCGCCTCGGTGAAGGATTACGTGACGCGCGACCTGTTCGAGGCGCTGATGGCCGACGAGGAACATCACATCGACTTCCTCGAATCGCAGCTCGACCTCGTGGCGCAACTCGGCGTGCAGCTCTACGCGCAGCACCACATCGGCAAGCTGGACGAGGGCGATCATTGAGGACACGCCCCGGAGACGGCGGCCGCCCGCGCTTGATGATACCTCCTGACTAGCGACCTAGCCGCGGGGCGCACGCCTCGCTTTGTGGGCAAGTGCTGCGATATAGTCGCCGGGGGAGGGGTGTGCTTTTACGGAGAGGGATCAATGTCCTTTGCGGCCACGCTTTCAACGTTGCGTATTCCCACGGTTGTCGCGCTCGGCCTTCTCCTCACTGGATGCGGCGTCAACAACATCCCGACCTTCGAGGAGCAGGCGAAGGCGAAGTGGGCCGACGTCAACAACCAGTATCAGCGGCGCGCCGACCTCATTCCCAATCTGGTCGAGACCGTGCGCGGCTATGCCAGACAGGAGCGCGAAACGCTCGAAGCGGTGGTGAACGCACGCGCGAAGGCGACCTCGATCCAGGTGAGCCCTGACATCGTCAACGATCCCGAGAAGTTCAAGCAGTTCCAGGAGGCGCAGTCCCAACTCTCCGGGGCGCTCGGGCGGCTCATTGCGGTGAGCGAGAACTATCCGGACCTGAAGTCGAACCAGAACTTCCTCGCGCTGCAGTCGCAGCTCGAGGGCACCGAGAACCGGATCGCGGTGGCGCGGCGCGACTACATCGAGGCGGTTCGCGTGTACAATACGGAGCTACGCACATTCCCTGGCGTGCTCTGGGCCTCGACGGTCTATCGCAGTCATAAGCCGATGGAGACCTTCACGGTGACGGAGGAGACGCGACGCCCGCCGGCCGTGAAGTTCTAAAGGTCGTTGCGCGATGAACTGCCGTCCGATGCTCGGGGGCGTCGCCGCCTTCGTGGCCGTGCTCGCGCTGGTCGCCTTCGCGCACGCACTGACCTTCCCGCAGCTTTCGGGCCGCGTCGTCGATGAAGCGAACATTCTCGACGCAGCCACACGGCAGGCGCTGACCGACAAGCTCGCGGCGGTCGAGGCAAAGAGCGGCGATCAGATCGTCGTGGTGACCCTGCGCTCGCTCCAGGACACGTCGATCGAAGACTACGGCTATCAGCTTGGCCGCCAGTGGGGGATCGGACAGAAGGGTACGAACAACGGGGCGCTGCTCATCGTTGTGCCGAGTGAGCACAGGGTTCGCATCGAGGTCGGCTACGGGCTGGAAGGCGCGCTGACCGACGCGGTCACCCGCCTCATCATCCAGAACGCCATCCTGCCGCGTTTTCGCGCCAACGACTTTGCCGGAGGCATCACCCGCGGCGTCGACGACATCGTTCAGGTGGTGAGCGGCGATGCGGAGGAGTTCAAGCGGCGGGCGGCGCAACGCCCCGACAATACGCCCCAGGGCGTCGACGTCATGACCCTGATCCTGATCGCGTTCGTTCTGTTCGCGATCTTCCGCGCGCTGCGCGGCTCGGGGGGAGGTGGACCGGGACGCGGCTATGGGCGCAGCGGCTACGCCGGCCCGATCTTCATTCCCTCTGGCGGTTCGTGGTCCTCGGGTTCATCCGGCTCGTCCTCGGGCGGATTCGGCGGAGGATTCTCCGGCGGCGGCGGATCGTTCGGCGGTGGCGGTTCTTCGGGTAGCTGGTGATGATACTCTCGGACGCCGACCGCGCGCGCATCATCGAGGCCATCCGGCAGGCGGAAACGCGGACGTCCGGCGAAATCTATTGCGTCTTCACACGGGCCTCGAGCGGCTACCGCGTGTTTCCGCTCGCCTGGGCGGCCGTGGTCGCGTTATTGATCCCGCTGCCGCTGATCTATCTCACCGCCTGGCCGGCCGGGGTGATCTATGCGATGCAGCTCGCGGGCTTTCTCGGTGCGCTCTACGGCCTTACGCGCGGACGCGTTCGCTACCGGATCGTGCCGCCCCGCACCAAGCGCGAGCGCGCGCATCAGGAGGCGTTGCGGCAGTTCGCGGCGCACGGGCTTCAGCACACACAGCTACGCACTGGCGTGCTGATCTTCGTATCCATCGCCGAACGCTACGCCGAGGTTCTGGCCGACGCCGGCATCGATCAGAAGGTAAGCGGTGACGTGTGGGATGACGTCGTCGCAACGCTGACATCGGCGTTTGCGAGCGGGCGGGCGGCCGACGGCCTGGTCAGCGCGATCGAGAAATGCGCGTCGGTTCTGGAACAGCACTTCCCGGCGGGTGCGATCAACCGCGACGAGCTTCCGAACGCGATCGTCGAGCTTTGACATCTATTCAGCCGACGAGCTGCGGCGCGTTTGTCTTGTCAGAGAAATGGCATCGGGCGCGCGGTGGGATCCGCGGCGAGGTTGCTGGCGAACAGCTCCCGCGCAATCTTCACCAATTCCTCTACGCACGCTTCGACCGTCTTGCCCGATGTATCGAGCCGAGCGTGGGAGCGGCCGTATAGGGCCGCGCGTGCGTCGAGAATCGCCACGAGATCGTTCATGGCGTCACGGTTGTGCGCCATCGGACGGAAGTCGCCTTGTTCCATGACCCGGCGCATATGCTCGGCGGGGGAGGCCTGCAGCCAAACCACATAGGCCTGGTTCAGCAACTGCTCTAGCGTCGTTTCATTGGCCACGATGCCGCCAGCCGTCGCGATCACGGTCTTTTCATTGGCGGCAACCGCGCGCGTCAACGCGTCTTGCTCATAGCGGCGGAACGCCGCCTGTCCGTACACATCAAACAGCGCAGCAACCGGCGCGCCGTGTTCGGCCTCGATCATCTTGTCGAGCTCGATGAAACTGCAACCGAGCTTCTCGGCAAGGACAGCGCCAAGCGTCGACTTGCCCGCGCCGCGCAAGCCCACCAGCGCGATGCGCCGGCCGCGCATGCTCGGGATATTGGACACGCCGGGGTGCGAGAAGGCCTGCAGGAAGCGCTTGATCTCGTCAACGGGAAGCTGCCGCAGATGCACGAGAGCGCGGCGCCGCGCTTCGTCATGTGTCACCGCGGGCAGCAGATCGAACACGTCCAGTGTCAGCGCCCGCGCGATCGCATCGAGCGAGAGTACGCTTGGATTGCCGACGCCCGCCTCGATCTGAGCGAGGAATCGTTCTGACATGTTGGCCTGCTGCGCCAACGCCCTGCGGCTCATGCCGCGCATGGCGCGCTCGTTGCGCACCACATAGCCGATCTCGCGCAGAAGCCGTGTGTTCTCCAGGCGCACATGCTTCGGCGGCCGGCGCGCCGGCCGCGGCGGGCGGTTGCTGATGTAGGGCGGGGCGGGGTCGGTCACTGCCGCATCAGCTCTCGATCTTCACGTACTCGAAGTCGCCCGGCTTGTTATCGATGCCGACCTTGGGCGGCGCGATCCAGCCGGCGAAGTTGCCCGGCTCCGTCTCCGACTTCATCAGGCTCGCGATGAAATCGCCGTCCTCGGTGGAGGGCAGCCACTCGGACTTGCGCTTCTCCCAAGCTGCGTCGTCGATCAGCACGCCCTCGGGCGTCGCATGCACCTCCCTGAACTCGCCGATCTGCCGATGGAACGCGACGTCCGGCAGTGTCAGCTTGTAGTCAAAGCCGGCGGTCGTGATGATCTTGTTCCAGCGCAGCATGCCCTTCACGCAGTCCTGTGTGTAATCGTCGCGCAGCCGCATATTGAGCGCGGTGAGCGCCGGCTCGTCGACGCGCTTCGCCTCGCCATTGACGAGCTTGAGCACCGGATAGGTGTCGTTCTTGAGCTGGTGATCGTCCTCGATCTGCGTCTCGCGGTAGCGGCCCTTCAGGCCGTTGTTGAAGGCGTTCGCGGCGTTGGTCGAGACCTCGCTGCCGAACAGGTCGAGCGAGAGCGTGTAATGCAGGTTCAGCTTCTTCTGGATCGTCGGCAGGTCGATCACGCCGAGCGCGCGCACCTTTGTGATGTCGGTCGGGTCGGTGATGCCGGCTTCCTTCATGGCGTCGCAGGTGCGCTGCACCACGCGGCTGATCCCCGTCTCGCCGACGAACATGTGGTGCGCTTCCTCGGTGAGCATGAAGCGGCAGGTGCGCGAGAGCGGATCGAAGCCCGACTGCGCCAGCGAATGAAGCTGCATCTTGCCGTCGCGGTCGGTGAAGTAGGTGAACATGAAGAACGACAGCCAGTCGGGCGTCGCCTCGTTGAACGCGCCGAGCATGCGCGGCGCATCGGCTGAGCCCGAGCGGCGGCGCAGGAGGTCATCCGCCTCGTCGCGGCCGTCGCGGCCGAAGTACTTCTGCAGGAGATAGACCATCGCCCAGAGGTGGCGGCCCTCCTCGACATTCACCTGGAACAAGTTGCGCATGTCGTAGAGCGAAGGCGCAGTCTTGCCGAGATGGCGCTGCTGCTCGACCGAGGCCGGCTCGGTGTCGCCCTGGATCACGACCAGGCGGCGCAGCATGGCGCGGTATTCGCCGGGCACCTCCTGCCAGGCGGGCTCGCCGTAGTGCTGGCCGAACGGGATTTTGCGGTTCTCCTCCTGCGGCGCGAGCAGCACACCCCAGCGATATTCGGGCATGCGCACGTAATCGAACTTGGCCCAGCCGCGCGGATCGACCGAATAGGCGGTGCGCAGATAGACCAGCTTTTCCTGGAAACCCTCCGGCCCCATGTCGTTCCACCAGTTGAGATAGCCCGGATGCCACACCTCCAGCGCCTTGAGCACGCGGCGGTCTTCGGTCAGCCCGACGTTGTTCGGGATAGTGGTGGAGTAATCGACGTTGATGTCTTGCATGGTCATGATCAAACCCTCTTCAAATCGAAACTCGGCTTCTGCCCGCTCCCGTAGCGCGTCAGCGCACCTTCGGGGCCCACCGCATTCGGCCGCTGGAAGATCCAGTTCTGCCAGGCGGTCAAGCGCGCGAAGATCTTGGTTTCCATCGTCTCGGGGCCGGCGAAGCGCAGGTTCGCCTCCATGCCGGTGAGCCCGTCGGGCGAAAAGCTCGCGCGCTCCTCGAGGAAGAGGCGCACTTCGTCCTCCCAGTCGATGTCGTCGAGCGCGAAGGTGACGAGGCCGAGCTCTTCTGCTCGTTCGGCGTCGAGGGCCTTGCCGATCTCGGCTTTCGCGGTGTCGAGCGAGTCGGGCTCGCCGAGGAAGCGCGTCGCAAGACGCGAGAGACCGTTACTCATCTGATACACGCCGGAGAAATTCGTTTCACCCAGCACGACCGCGGCAGGCGTACGGTTGTCGCCCTGCATCGTGCCGATCAGCATGTAGGAGCGGTCTGCGGCGAAAGCGAATTCGGCGAGCGTACCGGCGAAGCACGAGCCCGGCTCGATCAGCGTCACGAGGCTGCGCGAGGTCATGTCCACGCGCTTGAGCACGCGCTTCCACTTGAGGCGGATTTCGCGCCCGAGCCAATGCGCCGCATTCGTATCGAGGAAGGCGTCATAGGTGAGCACGCGCTGCGCATCGCCGTCCGACTTGAACACGATGGTCGCGACCTCGAGCTCGTTGAGCCGGATGTCGAGAATCGCGTCGTCGAGTTCCCGGGCGAGCTGCAGTGGCCAGAACGCTGCGCCCTGCGCGACCATCTCGTCGGCGGAGGAGGGCGGGGCGCTCTCCGGCCCGCGCAACGTGATGGCGGCGATGCGGTTACCGCGCTCGAATTCGACCGAGACGAACTTGTATTCGTTGCCGTTCGCGGTACGTGTGCGCTCGACGGGCGTGAGCGCGATGCCCTTCTCGGCCTTGCCGTTCTGCTTGGCGGCGATCGCCTTCGCGCGCGCCGCCACTGACTCGTCGAGCCTGGACCGCGGCATCACCTCATCGACCAGGCGCCAGTCGACCGCCCGCTTGCCCTTTACGCCTTCCTCGGTGGTGCAGAACACATCCGCATGGTCGCGCCGCACCTTGCGCTTGTCGGTGATGCGGGTGAGCCCGCCGGTGCCGGGCAGCACCGCGAGCAATGGCAGCTCGGGCAGCGACACCGCGGCCGAGCCGTCGTCCACCAGCATGATGTGATCGCAGGCGAGCGCGAGCTCGTAGCCTCCGCCGGCCGCCGTGCCGTTCACGACGCAAAGGTATTTCTGGCCCGAGTTCTCACTCGCATCCTCGATCGCGCTGCGCGTCTCGTTGGTGAACTTGCAGAAGTTGACCTTGTGCGCGTGGGTCGCGCCCGCCAGCATGCGGATGTTCGCGCCGGCGCAGAACACGCGATCCTTGCCGGATTTCAGGATGATCACTTTGACCTCGGGATGCTCGAAGCGCAGACGTTCGATTGCATCGGCAAGCTCGATGTCGACGCCGAGGTCGTAGGAGTTGAGCTTCAGCTCATAGCCGCCGAGGAGCCCCGCCTTCTCGTCGACATCCATGGTGAGCGTCGCGATCGCGCCGTCGGTCGCTAGTTTCCAGTGGCGGTAGCGCGCGGGCTCGGTGCGGAAATCGATGGCGGCGCCGTTGCCCGCGCGTGGCGCGTTGCCGAGGCCTGACACATCGCCGGGGTCCGCCGTGCTGCCTGATTGCGGCGTCTGAGCGGCCTTCGGGATGGCCTCTCCCATGGCATCCTCCCAAGGAATATATTCATACAAGCATTATATTGCCTATGTGCAATATAATGCACATCAGAAGATTCTACGCAATTTCGAAAGCGATGAAGATAAATTATGCAGTATTTTCAGTGCCCTCGCCGTCGATACAAAAGATGCGGTCGGCAACGGCGGCAACGGCACCAACGGCATCCTCCGGCTTCTCCCGGTGCGGCGCGTGGCCGACGCCCTCCATCACCAGCGCGTCGACCGGGCAATAGCATTCCTCTTGCGCGGCGCGGACCTGCGCGAGCGTGCCATAGCGGTCGGCCGCGCCCTGGATCAGCAGGATCGGCACGCGGATGTAGGCGAGCGCGTCGGTGATATCGAATGCGCTCGCGAACTGCGGATCGAGCCACGCCTCGTTCCAGCCGCGGAAGGCGACATCGACATCCGCATGATGACGCGCGAGCCGCGCGCGCAGGTCGGTCGTCGCGTAGGCGGTGCGCGCGTTGCGGATTTCGGCGAGGCCTTCCGGCTCGACGAAGAAATGCGGCGCCATCAGCACCAGCCCGCGCACGCGGTGGTCCTGGTGGGTGCCTGCGTACTGCGCGGCGATCGACGCGCCGTCGCTGTGGCCGAGCAGGATGCCGCGGCGAAACCCGATCGCGTCGAGCAGTACGGGGAGCACATCCGCCGCCTCGCGCTGCATGTAGTCGAGCGGGCGCGGCAGCGTGACGGTCGATGACTGGCCGTAGCCCGCGCGCGAATAGACAAACACGCCGAGGCCGGTCTTCTCGCTGAGCTTCGCGGGAAAATCGCCCCAGGTTGAGACCGAGCCGAGCCCCTCGTGCAGCATCACAATCGTCGGCGACGCGTCCGGCCGCGGCCCGATCATGCGGTATTCGAGGCGTGCGCCGTCGATCTCGACGTGGCCCTGGTCGGCGAGTGTCATGCGAAGAACGCGTTGGTGAGCATCGCGAGTGCCGAGACTAACATCAATCCGTCGAGCATGTAACGAAACTGCTCCGCATCGAGTTTCGTGACAAAGCGTTTCGACAGGAATGTGCCGGCCATCAGCGCGCCGCCGGCGATCAGGCCTCGCACGAAGGTATCCCACGGCATCGCGCCGAGCGTACGGAAGGTGAGCGCCTTCGCGACATACATCGTGAGCGAGCTTGCGGCTTCGGTTGCAAGGAACGCGCCCTTCACCAGCCCGTACATCAGGAACACCGGCACGGTGATCGGGCCGGTCGTCACCACGATGCCGGTGACGAAGCCGAGCACCGCGCCGATCGCCGCGAGATGCCAGAGCGTGAGCTTGACATTGTGCGCGGCGAGCCAGCGCCGGCCGGGGATCACGGCAAGCAGAAAAAGCGCGATCGCGATATCGACCGCGCGCGCGGGCAGAACGAGCAAGGTCTTTGCCCCGAGCGCGGCGCTCGGCACGGCCGTCACCGAATAGGCGGCGGTCGCGCGCCAGTCGACCTCGCGCCACCAGGCAAGGATGCGCGAGAAATTCCCGATGATGGCGGCGACCGCCATGATCGGCACGGCTTCCTTCGGACCGAATTGCCAGACCAGCACCGGGACCAGCATGATCGATGAGCCGGTGCCCAGGATGCCGCTGATCGCGCCGGCGAGCAGGCCGACGATGAGAACGAAGATGAATTCCAAATCTATCTCCGCTCGTCCCCGCGAAAGCGGGGACCCCGGGCCCAACAACCCGGTCAGTGCAGCTTAGTCTGGATTCCCGCTTTCGCCCGCACCCCCTCCGTCGTCATCGCCCGCGAAAGCGGGCGACCCAGTAAACGCAATTCTCTCGATCGAGCCGCTGCCGATGGTCCCGTGCGTACTGGGTCCCGGATAGCCGCCTACGGCGGCTTCCGGGATGACGAAGGAGAGATCTCAGGGGCGACGGCTAATCTCAATCCCTCAGCTTGAACCGCTGAATCTTCCCCGTCGCGGTCTTGGGCAAGCTCTCGACGAAGTCGATGCGCTGGTTCTGAAAGCCCTTGCGATTGTGAAGTCCTACTACGCCTCCATCGACCACTTGCTGCTGCTGGACCAGCTCGCAGTCCACATCAAGGATCGCCCGGTGCTCAACCTCTTGGGGCAGTATTTGCGGCGAACCTCCAAGCGCGGGCGTCGTTCTGGGACTTCGAGAAGGGTATTTCGCTCGGCCGTCCGCTGAGCCCGTTGATCGAACGCTTCCGTCTCAACGCAAGGGATGCGGCGCCGCCAGGCTGCGGCTGCTCTACGTGGGCTTCGTCGACACCCGACGAGGCGGCAGCGGACACCCGACGGGGCGGCACCTCCCAAATATGACTCTCTCGCATTCTCTACAATTCTTTGCACATATCGACCCGACACGAGGGGGGGACAAGACGCAGGTTATCCCCCTGTTGCGAGATTGGGCACCCACCGTCTCGATCGAGGAGGCGCACAGAAGGAAGCAGAACGACAGAATGGCAACCCGCATGGTCAAGTCCTCCGCAGCGTTCCGAGGTGGGTGAGGCCCGATGTAGAGCTTCAGTCCGTTGGGTCCCTTCCCGAAGCGAAAAATAGCGGCGCGCTGCAAGGGCCGAGACCATCGAGCCGCCGACGGACCTGGATGAGCAGCGCCACGGCACACTATCACGAATATCGGCGCGGGGCCTGCGGCTCCCAGGCCGTCAAGGCCAAGGCGAGCGGAAAGCGCTCCCGTGTCGTTGCTTCGCTCCGGCCCGCGCCAGTCGTCATCGCCCGCCAACGGGTCCGCGCGAAGCGCGGCCCGATGACAGGCTCCAGCGGGCGACCCAGTAAACGCAATTCTCTCGATCGAGCCGATGCCGATGGTCCCGTGTGTACTGGGTCCCGGATAGCCGCCTACGGCGGCTTCCGGGATGACGAAGGAGAGGTCTTGCCGCAACCCTTTCCGTCGTCATCGCCTGCACCTCTCCCCCGGCTCAAGCGGCCGGGGGCGTACCTCAGGGTGAGGGCTAAGCTCAATCCCGCAACTTGAACCGCTGAATCTTCCCCGTCGCGGTCTTGGGCAGGCTCTCCACGAAATCGATCCAGCGCGGGTATTTCCACATTCCGATCTGCTGCTTCACGTGGTCCTTCAGCGTCTCGCGCAAGGGCTCATCGCCCTTCGCGCCATCCTTCAGCGTCACGTAGGCCTTCGGCCGCAGCAGCCCGTCGCTGTCCTCCTTGGCGACGACGGCGGCCTCCAGCACGGAAGGGTGCGAGATCAGCGCGGATTCCACATCGAACGGCGACACCCACAGTCCCGACACCTTGAACATGTCGTCGTTGCGGCCGCAGTAGCGATACATGCCGTCCGGGTCGCGCACATAGATATCGCCGGTGTGCGTCCATTCGCCCGCAAACGTTCGCCGCGTCTTCTCGCGCTGGTTCCAGTAGCCTTCCGCCGCGCTGGGGCCGCGCACCAGCAGCTCGCCCAGCTCACCGTCGGCGACCTCGGCGCCCTTGTCGTCGACGATGCGCAGGTCATAGCCGGGCACCGCGATGCCGGACGTGCCGTAACGCAGCTTGCCGGCCTGGTTCGAGACGAAGATGTGCAGCATCTCGGTCGAGCCGAGCCCGTCGAGAATGTCCACGCCGAACCGCTTCTTCCATTCCGTCCCGACATGCTCGGGCAGCGCCTCGGCGGCCGAGACGCAATAGCGCAGCCGCTTCGACCCGTTCTCGGGCGTGCAGGCGGCATCCGCCAGCATCATCGCGTAGAGCGTCGGTGCGCCGAAAAACAATGTCGGCTGCTCGCGCCGCAGCACCTCGAAGATCGCCGTCGGCGCGGGGCGGTCGGGCAGTAGCGCGGTGGTCGCGCCGACCGACATCGGAAAGCTCATGCCGTTGCCGAGCCCATAGGCGTGATAGAGCTTGCCGGCCGAGAAGCACACATCGCTCTCGGTGATGCCGAGCACCGGCTGCGCGTAATTGATCGCCGTCGCCATCGGGCTCGAATGCACATGCCGCACGCCCTTCGGCATCCCGGTCGAGCCGGACGAATAGAGCCAGAACGCGACCTCGTCGGCGCAGGTGTCGGCGGCCGGAGCGGGGCTTTCAGCATTCAACAGCGCCGAATAGTCCGGATGCTGCGCATTCGCATCGCCGACCACGATCAATGTCTGCAGCGTGGAAACACCGTCAGCCGCGCTCTCGGCGATCTTGAGGAACGGCGCCGAGACGAAGAGGGCCTTGGCGCGCGAGTCCTGGAGGATGTAGCGGAACTGCTCGACGGGGAGCAGCGTGTTGAGCGGGATCGGAATGATGCCCGCGCGGATCGCGCCCCAGAACAGCACCGGGAAGTCGACGGTGTCGAGCATGATCATCGCGAGGCGGTCTTCGCGCTGCAGGCCAAGCTTCGCGAGCATGGGGCCAACGCGCGCCACGCTCTCGGCCAGCTCGCCGTAGGTGATGCGCCGCGCCGGATCGCTGAACGCGAGTTTGCCGCCACGGCCCTCCGCGACGTTGCGGTCGACCATGTCGACGGCGGCATTGTAGGTCTGCGCGCTCATTCCTTGTCGTTCCCCGCGTTGACCGGCAGTATAGTTGGCAACGCCCGCGGAACAACCGAACGGGCAGGGAGGACATGCATGCGGAGTGGCCTTCGCGCCCTTGTTGCCATCGCCGTCACGGCGGCAGCGCTTGGATCGGCGCGCGCGGAGGTCTCCGAGGTACGCCTCTCCAAGCAATACGGCCTGCCCTATCTGCCCTTCATGGTGATGGAGAACTTCCAGTTCCTCGAAAAGCAGGCGGATAAACAGGGCCTGACGCTGAAGGTCTCGTGGACGACGCTGTCGAACGCCAGCGCCATGATGGAAGCGATCCTGTCGGGACAGATGGATTTCATCACGCCCGGCGTTCCGACGCTCGCCACCATGTGGGACAAGACCGTCGGCACGCCCAATGAGATCCGCGCGCTCTCGGCCGTGCAGTCGATGCCCTATGTGCTGGTGACGCGCGAGCCGCGCATCAAGTCGCTGCGCGATTTCACCGAGAAGGACCGCATCGCGCTGCCGGCCGTAAAGCTCACCGGGCATGCGATCGCGCTGCAGATGGCCGTCGCCAAGGAGTTCGGGCGCGAGCAGTACGACAAGCTCGACTCGATCACCGTCTCGCTGTCGCATCCGGACGCGGCCGCCGCGCTGCTCGCCGGCAAGGGCGAGATCAACGCGCATTTCGCAAGTTCGCCGTTCTATTACATCGAGTTGGCAACGCCCGGCGTGCACAAGGTGTTGCATTCCTATGATGCGGCGGGCGGCCGCCATACCAACGGCGTGCTGATGGCCACGAAGAAATTCTACGAGGCCAATCCGAAGGTGTGCGCCGCCGTGGTCGCAGCGCTCGAGGAGTCGAACGCCTGGATCAAGGCCAATCCGCGCAAGGCGGCGGAAATCTATCTCGCGATGACCAAGGAGAAACGCTCGACGCTCGACGAGATGGAGAAGATGGTCACCGATCCGGACGTGGACTACACCACCACGCCGATCAACGTGATGACGTTCGTCGAGTTCATGAATCTTGCCGGCACGGTGAAGAAGAAACCGGGTTCGTGGAAGGACCTGTTCTTCCCGATCGCGTATGAGAAGCCGGGGAGTTGAGCCACGCTCCGCTCATGCCCGCGAAAGCGGGCATCCAGTTCTTGACCAAGTGCTGGGTCCCCGCTTTCGCGGGGACGAGCGGAAGCAGAGATTGAGGAGAGGACCATGAACGCCCCCGCGCAGCAGCCCACCATCACGGTCGGCGGATTTTCCATCGACATCCTGGTGCAGGGCTTTCCCGGCAAGACGGTGTGTCACGGCGGGCTCGGCTGGAGCACGGTCGCACTGGTGCGCGGGCAGGGCCGGGTGGTGCTGATCGATGCCGGCAATTTCGGCATGCGCCGCGTTATCGCCGAGCGGCTTTCCGCGCACGGGCTCTCGCCCGCGGACGTGACCGACGTGATCCTGACGCATGCGCACTACGATCACTCGATCAACTGGCCGATGTTCTCCGCCTCGCGCGTGCTGATCGGCAAGCAGGAGCTCGAATGGGCGGTGAGGCAGCCGCTCGGCCATCACACCATTCCGGAATTCTATGTGCGCGAGCTCGCCGTTTCGAAGCAACTGCACAATGTGGAGATCGCCGAAGAGGTGCTGCCCGGGCTCACCGCCTATGCGGGCCCGGGTCACACGCCCGGCCATCTCGTCTACGTGCTCAACGGCGGCGAGCGCGATGTGATCTTCTCGGGCGATGCCGCAAAGAACCGCGCCGAGATGCTGTCGCTGACTGCCGACATGACGATGAACGCGGGCGACAGCCGCCGCACCATGGAGCGCATCTGGGACCTGTGGCGCAAGAAGCCGGGCTCGATCCTGGTCCCCGGCCACGACGTGCCGATGCGGCTCGAAGATGACGAGCCGGTCTATATCGCCAAGCGCACCGCCGGCATCAACGCCTGGTTCGGGCGCAGGCTCGAGGAGACGACGCTGATCGAGCTGAAGGTGTAGAGCCGCCGTTGACGCGCACGCCGCTCATTCCCGCAAGCGGGAATCCAGAGCCAAGGACTGGTCCCCGCTTTCGCGGGGACGAGCGGGAATGCTCCTACAGCTTCGGGATGCCCGCCTGATCGATCACCGACTTGTAGAGATCGATCTCCTTGGTGACGCGCGCCCAGGCGGCCTCGCCGCCCTTCGGCCGCACCAGGAAGCCCGCCTTGAACAGCTTCTCCTTCATCTCGGCAGTGCCGAGAACCTTCAGTGTCTCGGTCTCGAGCCACTTCACGACGTCGGGCGGGGTCTTGGCCGGCGCGAGCAGCACCGTGTCGGTCGCGAACACGAAGTCCTTGTAGCCTTCCTGCTCCATGGTGGGCACGTCGGGCAGGTCGGGCCAGCGCTGATCGCCGGTGACCGCAAGGCAGCGCAGCGTGCCCGCCTTGATGTGCGGATGCGCCGGCGGGAGCGAGCCCGAGGAGAGCTGCGCGGTGCCGCTGAGCAGCGCCTGCAGCGCGTCGCCGCCGCCCTTGTAAACGATGGTCTCGAGCTTCGGCATGCTCTCGCGCAGCTTCAGCACTTCCGCCTGGATCTGCGGCGTGGTGCCGACCGGCGGGGTCGCGACGTTGAACTTGTCCGGGTTGGCCTTTGCGAGCGCAACGAATTCCTTGACGGTTTTCGCCGGTGTCTCGGAGCGCACCACGAACGTATTGGGCGAGGACGCAAGCTCGCACACGCCGACGAAATCCTTGTACGGGTCGTAGGGGAGCTTGTGGTAGAGCCCGTAGTTCACCGAATAGGCGTTGGTGGCGAGCAGGATGGTGTAGCCGTCGGGCTCCGCGCCCGCCGCATAACCCATGCCGATGTTGCCGCCGGCGCCGCCGCGGTTCTCGATGATGAATGTCTTGCCGGTCGACTGCTCGAGCGCGGCGGCGACGATCCGGCCGGTAATGTCGGACGGACCGCCGGGCGTGTTCGCCACCACGAAGCGGACCGGGCGCTCAGGATAAGCTGCAAACGCGGAGCGAACATGCAGCATGCCCGGCATTGCGACGCCGGTTGCCAGCGCGCTTTTGATCACACGGCGACGCGACCATGTCGAATGGCTCATTGTCGTTTCCCCACGGTGTGTTCTTGGTCGTGCGCGAGCCTGCGCCCGCTTCCAGCTAAAGGCTAGGGCAGAACCTCGCGATCGTCCAACCCCGCCCATGCGACACGTCGGCCCGCAGAGCCGTGGACGGGCAGCGCCTGTCGTGAAAGGATTGCGGAACGCCGCGGGAATTTCGGCGGCTGAAATAACCGGGAGGCGACGATGAGGATGGTGGCACTGCCAGCTTTGCTGGTGGCGTTCGGATTTTCGGCGAGCTCTGCGCTGGCACAGGTCGGCTTCCCGCCACCGCCCCCGAAGGTGAGCCCCGCGGCCGGCACGATCGACGTGCACGTGCATTCGCATCCCGATGTCTTCGGCCGCAACATGGACGACATCGATGTCGCGAACCTGGCCAAGGCCAAGGGCATGCGCGGCATCGTGCTCAAGAACCACGTCGCGACCACGGCCGACCGCGCCGCGCTGGTGATGAAGGTCGTGCCCGGCATCGAAGTCTTCGGCGGGATCGTGCTGAACAAGGCGGTCGGCGGCGTCAATCCGGACGCGGTTGAATGGATGCACCGCATGTACGGCGGGCGCGGCAAGGTCGTATGGCTGCCGACGTTCGATGCCGACAAGCACATCAAGACGCTGGTCAACAAGGATGGCTCCGGCCTCGTTGTGGCGCCTGGCGGCAATGTAACGCCGCAGACGGAGGAGGTCCTGAAGATCATCGCGCGCGAGAATCTCGTGCTCGCGACCGGCCACATCCATCCCGAAGAGGTCGTTGCCGTTGCCAAGCGCGCGAAGGAGCTCGGCGTGCGCAACATTCTGGTCACGCACGGCTTCACCAATATCCCGGGTCTGTCGAACGATCAGGCGAAGCAGGTCGCCGACGTCGGCGGCATGATCGAGATTTGCTTCCTGCAGTTCCTCACCGGCCCGAACGCCCCCTACGCCTGGATGAAGCACTGGGACCAGGTCAATGCACAGCGCGTCGCCGAAGCCATCAAGATCGTCGGGGCGAAGAGCCTGGTGATTTCGTCCGATCTTGGCCAGCAGGGCAACATGACCCATCCGGACGGCCTGGAGAACGCGATCGGTGCCATGAAGGCGGCGGGCATCTCCGACGCCGACATCGACCTGATGATGCGCAAGAATCCGGCGCAATTGCTTGGGTTGAATTAGAGTATGCTGCGGAGGACTGAGGTGTCCTTCGCCGGAAGGCAGAGATGAAGCGGCTGATGATCGCGATGGCCGTTGCGTCGGTGGGTGCGCTTGGAGGCGCCTGGCTGGGCGTCGGTCCCGGCGCGCGCGCGGCGACCGCGGTCTGGACCGAGATGCCCTGGCCATTCCCCATGGACCAGTGGGGCAAGGGAACGGCTTTCACCTGCAGGGCCGCCGACTGCGGCACGCAGGTCACCGTCTACATCCGGGCCAAGATCGGCTTCTGCAATTGCTCGACCGGGGTCGCCGATGACGAGGAACTCGACCGCATCAGCGATTTCGAGCTGATCGGAAGTCACGCGACCCCGCAGGGTCCGGGGCGGCCGATCACGGTCGCGTGGATGAAGGGGCGCAGCCGCCCGTTCGATGCCGAAGGCGCAATGGGCGCGAAGCTGTCGGCGCTCTCGGTCGGTTTCAACCAGCGCTGCGATGCAGTCGTCGCAACCGCGGTCGTTGCGCCAGGCCGGGCGGCTGAAATCGAGCCGAGCGTGCTCGAATTCCTCAACAGCCGGACGGTGCTGCGCTGGACCGTCACGGCGCTGGGGCTCTAGCGGCTCTTCAGTTGAGCTGGCCGATCTCGGTCAGGAACTTGCGGCATGAGCCGGCGAGCCGCACCTTGTTATGCTGCAAACACGCCAGAACCTGCATGTCGTCGCCGAAGAACTTGCTGCACATCTTCCGTGAATCGGCGCCGCATGCCTTATCGCCACGCTTGCGGATGTCGTCCTGAGCAGCAGCCGGAGCCAAGCTTGCGGTGACGAGGATCAAGGTGAGGGCAGATAACAGCGACAGACGCACAATCTTCCTCCGTTGTTGTTGTGGGGGTACTGGACGACGAGGAACCGGATGACGGCCGCTCAGTTGAGCAGGCCGACCTCGGTCAGGAATTTGCGGCACTTTCCGCTCAGCTTGGTCCGGTTGTTCTGGAAGCAGTTCAGGATGACCATGTCGCCCTGTCCGAAGAACTTCTTGCACACTTTTGCGGAGTCGGCCGTGCAGGCGTCATTGCCGCGATGGCGCTGGCCTTGCGCGTGGCCCGGTGCGCTTCCGCAAAGGAGGGCGACCGAAAGTGCTGCGAAAAACCACGCGCGCCTCATGCAGCGCTCCCCCCGGAGACCCCTTCCACGCCCAGGAGGCTAGCACGGGGAGCAGGGTCAATTATGGCCGCGCCCACCCGATGCACAGGAATGCGCCCGACCGTTGCGCCCCCGCACCACTGGCCGCAACGCTGTCCCTCCGTCACATCGTGTGCTGCGCCTTCGCCTCCTGGATCGTGCTCCATACACGCTCGGGCGTCGCCGGCATCTCGATGTTCTTGATGCCGTAATCTGCGAGCGCATTGACGACCGCGTTCATCACCGAGGTGAGCGCGCCGGCGCAGCCTGCTTCGCCGCAGCCCTTCACGCCGAGCGGATTGAGCTTGGCGGGCACCGGATGGCTCTCGAAGCCGATCTCGGGTGAATCGACCGCGCGCGGCATGGCGTAATCCATGTAGGAGCCGGTCAAGAGCTGGCCGTCCGCGTCATACGCAGTCTTCTCCATCAGCGCCTGGCCGATGCCCTGCACCACGCCGCCGTGCACCTGACCCTCCACCAGCAGCGGGTTGATGATGGTGCCGAAATCGTTCACCGAGTTGTACTTCACGATCTCGACCACGCCGGTGTCGGGGTCGACCTCGACCTCGGCGACATGACAGCCGTTCGGAAACACCGACGGTATCGGCTCGTTGGTCACGTGCTTGACGGAAAGCGAGTTCGGCACGCCGTCCGGCACCTTCAGCCCCGAGCGGAGCCTCTCGGCCAGTTCCATGATGCCGATTGAGCGGTCAGTGCCCGCGATGGTGAAGCGCCCGCTGCTGAACTCGATATCGCTCGCCGCGGCCTCCAGCACGAAGCCCGCGATCTGCCTGCCCTTCTTGATGACCTCGTCGGCACCCTCGAGGATTGCGGCGCCGCTGGCATACATCGAGCGCGAGCCACCGGTGCCGCCGCCGGCGAGCAGTTCGTCGCTGTCGCCCTGCAACAGCTTGATCTTCTCGAAGGGCACGCCGAGCTTGTCGGTCAGGACCTGCGCGAACGGCGCGGCGTGACCCTGCCCGTAGTCGAGCGTCCCGGTGATGATGGTGACGTCACCGTTCGGTTCGAAGCGGATGCCGCCCATTTCCTTGTTCGGCGGAGCGGTCACCTCCAGGTAGCTGCCGATGCCGAGGCCGCGCAGCTTGCCGCGCTTCTTCGACTCGCGCTTGCGCTGCTTGAAGCCCTTCACGTCCGCGACCTCGACCGCGCGCTCGAACACGGCGGGAAAATCGCCGCTGTCGTACTTCATGCCGGAGGACGCCGAGTACGGGATCTCGCTCGGCCTGATCTGGTTGCGCTTGCGCAGCGAGAAGCGGTCGATGTTCATCCCTTCGGCCGCGCGATCGATCAACCGCTCCATGTAGAAGTTGCCCTCGGGACGGCCGGCGCCGCGATAGGCCGACACCAACACCGTGTTGGTGAACACCACCTTGGTCGACACCTCGATCAGCGGAATGCGATAGACGCTGACCGCATTCTTGACGATGTTGAGCGTCGACATCAGCGGCGACACGGGACCGAGATAGGCGCCGGTGTTGCCGTAACCACGGAAACGCACGGCGAGGAATTTGCCCTTCTCATCGAGCGCAAGCTCGCCGGTGAATTCGTGGTCGCGCCCGTGATGGTCCGAGACAAAACTCTCGAAGCGGTCCGCGGTCCATTTCACGGGCCGTCCCAACTCCTTGGCGGCATGCAGGATCGGCACGTACTCGGGATAGACGGCGGCTTTCATGCCGAACGAGCCGCCGACATTGCCGACCCGCACATGCACCTTGTCGGGCGTCACGCCGAGAATATCGACGAGGCCGGCCTTCATGCCGAAGGCGCCCTGACAGCCGATGTCGAGCGTGAAGCGCTCGCTCGCCTTCTCGAACGAGGCGATCGCCGCGCGCGGCTCCATGGCGCTTACCACAACGCGGCTGTTGACGAGATCGAGCGTGGCGACGTGCGCAGCCTTGGAGAACGCCTCCGCGACCTTGTCGGGATCGCCATAGAGATAGTCGAGCGCGACGTTGCCCGGCACGTCGTCGTAGAGCTGCGGCGCGCCGGCCTTTGCGGCTTCGCGTGCGCGCGTCACTGCGGGGAGCGGCTCGATGTCGACTTCAACGGCTTCGGCGGCGTCCTTTGCCTGCATGAAGGTCTCTGCCACCACGACCGCGATCGGATCGCCGACGAAGCGCACCTTGTCGGTCATGAGCGAGACACGCTTCGGCTTCTTCATGTCGCTGCCGTCGCGGTTCTTGAACGGCACCGCGCATTTCATGGTGCCGTAGGCGCCAAGATCCGCGCCGGTATAGATCGCCAGCACCCCCGGCATTGCCTTTGCGGCCGCCGTATCGATCCCCTTGATGATCCCGTGCCCATTGCGGCTGCGCACGAACACCGCATGGACCTGCCCCGTCATGTTCAGATCGTCGGTGTAGCGGCCTTGCCCCTGCACCAGGACGGGGTCCTCGGTGCGGCGCACCGGCTGGCCGACGCCATACTTGTTCACATCGAAAGTGTTTGATCGGTCTTGCACATTCATGAGTGGGGGAACCTCGGGGCAAAGCGGTCGGGCTCGCGATTATCACGCAGCGCCGGGGCGTCGATAGGGGGCGCCCACGGGGCAGCCATGCGTCCCACTTGGGTGGGCCGTTTCATGATGCGCGAAAGATGGCGGCCAATTGTCGCGATTTAGACCAATGGCCCCAAATCCGCACTTGGCGAGCTTCTCCCAATCAGGCAAAAATGACCGCAAAAGATCGACTAACGGGAGGAACTTGATGTTTCGACGAAAACTGCTGCGCCTGGCCGCCGGCCTACTCGGTCTGACGGCTCTCGCTTTCGTGCCGACGCTTGCGTCCGCGCAAAGCGGCAATCCGATCACCATCGGCTTTGCGATGTCGCTCACGGGCCCGCTCGCCGCGAACGGCAAGCAGGCGCTGCTCGGGATGAAGATCTGGGAAGAAGAGATCAACGCGAAGGGCGGCCTCCTCGGGCGGCCGGTGAAGCTCGTCTACTACGACGATCAGACCAACCCTTCGACCGTCCCGGGCATCTACACCAAGCTGCTCGACGTCGACAAAGTCGACCTCGTCGTCGGCCCGTACGCGACCAACATGGCGGCGCCCGCCATGCCGGTGATCATGCAGAAGGGCAAGGTGTTCATCATCCTGTTCGGCCTCGCGGTGAACACCGAGTTCAAATACGACAAGTTCTTCGCGATGATCCCGTCGGGTCCCGATCCGAAGCCATCGTTCACGCTCGGCTTCTTCGAGACCGCAGCGGCGCAGAACCCGAAGCCGCAGACCGCGGCGCTGGTCGCCGCTGATGCCGAGTTCGCCAACAACGCCTGCGAAGGCGCCCGCAAGAACGCGGAGAAGTTTGGCTTCAAGATCGTCTACGACCGCCGCTATCCGCCGGCGACCACCGATTTCGCGCCGATCGTGCGCGCGATCCAGGCGGCCAATCCGGACATCGTGGCGATCTGCTCCTATCCGCTCGACTCGGTCGGCATGGTGCGCGCCGTCAACGAGCTGAACTACAAGCCGAAGATGATCGGCGGCGCGATGGTCGGCCTGCAGGCGACGGTGTTCAAGAACCAGCTCGGCCCGCTGCTCAACGGCTGGGTCAACTACGAGACCTGGGTGCCGGCGAAGAACATGATGTTCGAGGGCACCGAGGAGTTCTTCAAGAAGTATCAGTCGCGCGCGCAGGCCGAGGGCGTCGATCCGCTCGGCTATTATCTCGGCGGCTGGGGCCACGCCTACATCTCGGTGCTGGGCGACGCCATCAAGGCGACCAACAGCCTCGATGACAAGAAGCTCGCCGAGCACATCGCCAAGACCGAGTTCAACACCATCCACGGCAAGATCAAGTTCGGTGCCGGTGGTGAATGGGCGAAGTCGGGCATGCTGCAGGTGCAGTATCACGGCATCAAGCAGGGCGCCGGCCTCGAGACCTGGCGCGGCATGGACTACCAGACCGTGCTGACCCCGAACGAGTACAAGACCGGCACGATCATCTATCCGTTCGAAAAGGCGAAGTGAGCGGGTAAACGCTCACCGGGCCTTCCGGAGAAGAAGACGCCGCACGGGGAAACCGTGCGGCGTTTTTGTTTTTTCTAATCCCTCCCCCGAAGGGGGAGGGTGGCTGCGCGCGAAGCGTGCAGCCGGGTGAGGGGCAGGGAACATATACGGCGTGATATGGTGGCAGTAGAACGGAGCCCAGCCATGCTAACCGTGACGGCCACCGAGTTCCGAAGGCGGATACACGCCCTTGTTCGCAGGGTAGAGAAAGGCGAAACGATCATTTTGACGCGACGGGGCAAGGTAGCCGCGATGGTGCGGGCCGACCCGCTGCAAGCACCGCCTTCTCATTCTCGCCAAACACAAAGACACAGATACACGAAACGCGGGTAAGCGGCATCGCGACCCCTCACCCGCCTCGCTCACAGCCCCAGATAAAACTTCCGGATCAGGTCGTTGTTGTTCAGCTCATCGGCCGACTTGCCCTCGAAGGCGATTCTGCCGTGCACGATCACGTAGCCGCGGTCGGCGATGCGGATCGCCTGATTGAAATTCTGCTCCGCCATCAGAACGGTGAGGTTGTACTTGGTCTGCAAGTCTTTGATCGTGTCGATGGTGCGGCTCACCAGAATGGGCGCCAAGCCGACCGACGGCTCGTCCACCAGGAGAATCCGCGGCGCGCTCATCAGCGCGCGCGCGAGCGCGAGCATCTGCTGCTCGCCGCCGCTCATGGAGCCGGCGAGCTGGTTGCGCCGTTCCTTCAGGCGATCGAAC
>JBAVXH010000145.1:0-11665 GCA_049698215.1 Xanthobacteraceae bacterium
CCCCTGGCCGTAGCCGCACGCCAGGCAGGACGGGATTGCGAGTTCCGTCCGCAGACGCGCCCTCGGGAATCCCGTCCGGGTGCGAACCGGGCGGAAAGGCGAGGAGGCGCCTCCCGGCGCTCCACCGCGGCAGTCGTTGTCGGACCGCCGCTCCCTGCTCGCGTCTCGCGCCGCGTCATGACGGTGGCGCAGACCCTTGCCGGGATGCGCGGACAAAAGCATATCGGAGGACTATTGTCAAGAACATTTCGTGAACATCGCGTAGGGCGCAATAAGCGCAGCGCATTGCGCCGCCCGGGCTTACGGCGCAATGCGCTCGGCTTCGCTCGCTTATTGCGCCCTACGTGCTGGTCGCGGAATCGAGTGACCTGCCCTTAAGGATACGCAAGGGGAACAGCGAGCGGCAACCTCCCGGTGTGGAGCGCGCCCTGCGCATAAACTCCGTCGCCTCATTGGCCGGCCTCTCCCGTTCTCGCGGCGCGTTTGCGTCCGGGAGTGGGTCGAAACTTGTCCTTATTATCGGCCAATAGGAACGATAGCAGGATAACGCTCACAGACTCATGCACACTTGCCCCGCCGGAGCCCGCACGGAAAAGCTCGTCGCTGTTTCAACGGCAGGAGGCTTGGTCCATGCGTGCGGTTCTCTTCGGCGTTGTGGCGTTCGCAATGGGCGCCGGCATTGCGCAGGCGCAGCTCGCGATCGACCGCAAGCTGATCGACGCCGGCTTTACGATGCGCTCGGTCGACACGGAAAAGCAGATGGAGCAGGCGCGCCGCCTGCCGCAGCGCACGATCGTCTCGCGCGGCAAGGGCGCTCAGCTGCACTACCTTTACGCCGACACCGAGTATTGCAAATGCGTGCTGGCGGGAAACGCGCAGGCGCTGCAGGCCTATCGCGACATGGCGCTGCCGCCGTCGGCGTTTCCCGCCGACGCCACCGCGCCGCGCGGCATCAATCCGGAGAACCTGGTGACGCTCGACATGGACTCCGACTTCATGGATCTAGAGCCGGACCATATTTTGAATTTCAGGTTTTGAGGGGGGGGCGCCGGGGGCGGGAGCGCAAGTCTCGCGCGGGTCACTTCCGCTTGATGATGATCTTCTCACCCGTCGCAAGATTGATGCCGTAGGTCGGAGCGTCCTCCTCGTCGATTTCCGGATATTGCTCGGGAGCCTCGCCGCGCGATGCGACAATGCGGGGGTAGCGGACTTTCGCGATCTTCTTTGCGGCTCCTTGCAGCCGCACGCGGAAGAGCCATTCGTCGCCGTAGTCGAACAGGAAGAGCATCGTATGGCCAACGACCGGAAACGCCTGCGCGATTTTCGTCTTTTTCACGCCAAGCACGCCGCGATCGGCCTCGCCCATGTCGGCGAACAGTTCGTATCGCGGATGTTTGTCCATCATCGCCGAATCGGTAAGCCCGGTGTAGAAGCCGAAGGCGTGGTCGAAGTCGAAGCCGAACGCGGCAACAATCGCTTCGGCGAGCCGGTAGAGCGACTTGGAAGCCTCGATTTCAATATCGCGATAGATCGAGGCCCGGCGTTCGAGCGCGGCCCGCAGGATCAATGTCTCGTTCTGCGCCATGTCGAACCTCGATATGTCCGGATCAACAGGTTGAGCGGTAACACCTAGACTGGGATGGATCGAAGCGGAATGCGGATCGTTCGCCGAACGATGGGCCCACGATTTCGCCGCCGCTCAGTCCGGGCTAAATTGCCGTGCGTGCAGACTGAGGACTTGCCATGGATGTGGACACGGACAAGATCGACGATGCCGTATTGGCGTTGCTTTACCTGACGCTGCATGACCATGACCACGCGTGGAAGGGGTTTGATTGGGAGGCGATGAACAGGCTGCACGACAAGGGCATGATCCATGATCCCGTCGGCAAAGCGAAGTCCGTGGTTTTCACCGAGGATGGGCTGCGCCGCTCGCAAGAACTGTTCGAGACGATGTTCGTGAAGCGGTAGATGTCGGTCGGGCCTGGACAGGAGAAGTTCAGCGTTGCCGCCATCGCGCTAACCAATCGTCGGCAGCTCGAAACTGAATTGCTTCAACACCGCCGGATCGTCCGTCCGCTTCGACGCGTCGAGAATCTCCACGCCGACGATGCGGCCTTCGAAGTCGTAGTCCACCACGATGCCGTCAGCGACTTCCTCGCGGTCCTTGATCGGCCGGTCGATCAGGTTGACGTAGACCGCATCGGCTCCATGATCGACTCTCACACGCATGGGTTCTTCCCGGCGGCACACTACGTGCCTGACTTGCTCTCCAAGAGGCCCTGTACATAGGCGAGAAGCGCTTTGGTTGCGTCGATCACTTGCTGGCGATTGAGCTGTTCTTCCGAATCGTCATAGGCCTCATATCGATACTGAACGGCGTAGATCGTGTAGTCCTCCAAATTTGGAAATTTGGCGACGTCTTCACCGCTATCACCAAGTATTCTCGTGAGTGCGCTCACATCGTGGGATTTCGGATAGGCCAATCCTTTCGCCGTTATCCAAGCCTTCAGCGCCTTCTCGATCGACTGCTGCGCATGAAATCCAAATACTTCCTCTGAGAAAGCGTCCTGGTCCAGCATATGGCTTATTGCTTGATGGTCTTTGGAGGCCATCTGAAGCAGCTGGAAAGCGTGATCGCGATCAGACTTCCCCATAGAGGACTTGTCCCTCCTTCCAAGCGATGGAGGCCATGTGATTTGTGGTGTTCCTCCAGGCTATGAATTCGGGCTTGGTGAGGAGGATGATATCCTTCGGAACAGCGCGGGTTTTCGTCACCGCCCGATAGATCGAACCCAACTCGTGGCGGCGGCTTTCACCGGGAGCAAAGTCTTCTTCGCGTACTACGAGTAGATCGATGTCAGAATCTGCGCGAGCGTCACCGCGCGCATGGGAGCCAAATAGAACCACGGCCGCCGGCCGAGTCACCGAAAGAACGGCCTGCACTACGTCTCCGAACAATTCTTTCGGGCGAGCCATGACCGGTCCACTGGGTGCGGCAGAGCGAGCGATACTATAGCAGAATTCCGATCACAGCGCCTTGTTACTCTCCTTCACCTTCTCGGCATCCACATATACCTGCTCGCCCATCGCGGTGAATTTCGCCGACATCTCCGCCATGCCCGCTTCTTTCTCATTCAGCGTCTTCGCGTAATCCCGCACGTCCTGCGTGATCTTCATCGAGCAGAACTTCGGGCCGCACATGGAGCAGAAGTGCGCCACCTTGTGCGCTTCCTTGGGCAGCGTCTCGTCGTGGAAGGCGAGGGCGCGGTCGGGATCGAGGCCGAGGTTGAACTGGTCCTGCCAGCGGAAGTCGAAGCGTGCGCGGGAAAGCGCGTCGTCGCGCTCCTGCGCGCCCGGGTGGCCCTTGGCCAAGTCAGCGGCGTGCGCGGCGATCTTGTAGGTGATGACGCCTTCCTTCACGTCGTCGCGGTCGGGGAGCCCGAGGTGCTCCTTCGGCGTCACGTAGCAGAGCATCGCGCAGCCGAACCAGCCGATCATCGCGGCGCCGATGCCGCTGGTGATGTGGTCGTAGCCAGGCGCGATGTCGGTCGTGAGCGGCCCCAGCGTGTAGAACGGCGCCTCGCCGCATTCTTTCAGCTGCTTGTCCATGTTGATCTTGATCTTGTGCATCGGCACGTGGCCGGGGCCTTCGATCATCACCTGGCAGCCTTTCTTCCAGGCGATCTGCGTCAGCTCGCCGAGCGTTTCGAGCTCGGCGAATTGCGCGCGGTCGTTGGCGTCCGCGATCGAGCCGGGGCGGAGCCCGTCGCCGAGCGAGAACGAGACGTCATACCGGCGCATGATGTCGCAGATCTCCTCGAAGCGCTCGTAGAGGAAGCTCTCCTTGTGGCGCGACAGGCACCACTTGGCCATGATCGAGCCGCCGCGCGACACGATGCCGGTGACGCGGTTCGCCGTGAGCGGCACGTAGGCGAGCCGCACGCCGGCGTGGATGGTGAAATAGTCGACGCCCTGTTCGCACTGCTCGATCAGCGTGTCCTTGTAGACCTCCCAGTCGAGCTTGATCGGGTCGCCGTCCACCTTCTCCAGCGCCTGATAGATCGGCACGGTGCCGATCGGCACCGGCGAGTTGCGCAAAATCCATTCGCGCGTGTTGTGGATGTTGCGGCCGGTGGAGAGGTCCATCACGGTGTCGGCGCCCCAGCGGATCGCCCACACCATCTTCTCCACTTCCTCTTCCACGGAAGACGTGACGGCCGAGTTGCCGATGTTGGCGTTGATCTTCACCAGGAAATTGCGGCCGATGATCATCGGCTCGAGTTCGCCGTGGTTGATGTTTGACGGAATGATCGCGCGGCCGCGCGCGACCTCGTCGCGCACGAACTCCGGCGTGACGAACGCCGGCAGCGCCGCGCCGAAGCTCTCGCCGTCGGCAAGCGTCGCCTGCGCGGTCTCCAGCATCTTGCGGCGGCCGAGGTTCTCGCGCTCCGCGATGTAGATCATCTCCCTGGTGATGATGCCTTTGCGGGCGAACTCGAGCTGCGTCACCGGCGCGTCGCCGACACTACGCATCGGCGTCGGCGTGTTCGGGAAGTTGCGCGCGAGGTGCTTGCCGGAGACGTTGCCGTTGTCGACCGGCTTGATCGGACGGCCCTCGTACTCCTCGATGCCGCCCCGCTCGCGCACCCACGCGGTGCGGATGCGTTTGAGCCCGTTCTCGACATCGATGCCGGTGTTGTCGTCCGTGTAGATGCCCGATGAATCGTACACCCGCACCGGCGGCTCCTTCGCGGAGGGATCGAGCGCGATCTCGCGGAACGGGACGCGCAGGTCGGCCGCCGCGTCCGGCGTGGTGTAGATCTTGCGCGAGCCGCAGATCGGGCCGGTGGTCACCTTCGGGGTGACGAGATCGGCGGGGGAAACGGGTTTGTTCATTTGGTCTTCTCCCTTGCGGGTTGGTTATCTGATGTAGCCGAAGAACGTGAGGACCGCGCCGAGCGCGATCCAGATCGCGGCGCCGAACAGCGGGCCGTTCGGCCGGTCGTAGGCGCGGCGGCCGAACCGGATGGCGCCCTCCGGTGCGACGATGCGCAGTGCGCCGGAGATGGCGGTGAGCCAGCCCACCATGGTGATGATGACGGGCCAGTTCGCGACCCAGACATTGTGGGTGAGCACGATCGCGAGCCCGGCCGGAAAGGTGATCAGCCCGGCCAGGAACAGGATCGCGCGGTTGTTGATGAACTCATCAAGCACGGCGCGAACCGCGGCGCGGTTGAACAGCACGCCGAGGCCCAGCGCGAGCGCCAACGGCCCGATGAGCTTTGCGAGGAAGATGGATGTCGCCACTCGTCCTGTCCCTTCGCCGGCATGACCCGGATCAGGTTCAAAGGGTGCTCGCCACGGAACAGCGCGATCTCAGCCGGCTCTCCGCCGGCGCCCCTCGGAACACGGCTAATGTAGGCCGATGCGGGAGGGTGTCAACGTGCCGCTGTCATCCCGGCCGAGCGTAGCGCCCACAGCCCTCATCCTGAGGAGCGGCCGAAGGCCGCGTCTCGAAGGATGGCAACACGCACCGGCGCTCGCGGCCATCCTTCGAGACGCCCCCGCTAACGCTCGGGCTCCTCAGGATGAGGTTCGGAGTCAGAACGTCGCCGTCTCCACATGCTCCCCGCGAGACGGGCTCGATCAGCTGTACGCCAGCAACCAGTTGTCGATCTGGCCGGTGGTCGTGTCGCGCCACATGATGTCCGCAACGCCGTTCTCGTCGAAGTCGCCGACGCCGACCGCGACCGAACCCGCGGGATGCGAGCCGAGATCGACGCTCGCGGTCCACTGGCCGTTCTTGATCAGCCAGATGTCGATGTTGTTGGTCGTCGGGTTGTACCAGGCGACGTCGGACTGCCCATCCCGATTGAAATCGGCCGGGCCGAGCGGCTGCCAACCCAGCGGGTGCTTGCCAGGGCTGACGCTCCCCGCCCACTGGCCGTTGACGATCTTCCAGATATCGACGTCACCCGTCGTCGGGTTGAACCAGAGGATGTCGCTGGTGACGTCGCCGTTGAAGTCGCCGGCGAGCGCCGGCTGGTAGCCCGCCGGATGCATGCCGAGGTCGACGCTGCCTCCCCAGTGATCCGACCCGTTCAGCCCGGGATTGATCTCGGGCAGCTGCGAAGCGCTGCCGTCACTATTGAACTTCCAGAGCTCGGTCCCGGCGCCGCCGTCGGCCGTAAAATAGAGGGTCGGTGTTGCCATGACCTTCGCTTCTCATGATGGCTGCGCGGATCGGCCAATCCTGGCAATTGATCTCAACCGGGCCAACGGTGAGGACGGCAATAGTGGCAGATTTGAGCCGCCGCAAGAATATGCGGGCTCATTCCGCTCAGTGCCGCTGCGTCGCCCGAACCTCATGGTGAGGAGCGCCCCATAGCGCGTCGAAGACGCGCGTAACCGCGCTTATGAGGCGCGCGGCCCTTATCCTGAGGAGCGGTCCGAAGGACCGCGTCTCGAAGGATGGCAACGGACGCCGAACTCGCGGCCATCCTTCGAGATGGCCGCTGCGCGGCCTCCTCAGGATGAGGTGAAGTGCGCTACGCGCGTCCGGGACGACAGCTAAAACTTCGACACCTCGACTTCCTTCGTGGTGATGAACTCGAGCAGCGCGGGCTTGCCCTCCTGCGTCGCCTTGATGCCGCGCTTGATCGCCGGGACGATGTCGGCCGGCTTCTCGATACGCTCGCCGTAACCTCCGAGCGCCTTGGCGAACTCGGCATAATTTCCCGAGATATCGGTCGAGCGGTATTTCTCGGTCGAGACCGGCATCACTTTCAGTTCGATCGCCATCGAGAAGTTGTTGAGCAGGATCGACAGGATCGGGATGCGCTCGCGCACCGCGGCCTCGAAGTCCATGCCGGTGAAGCCGATCGCGGCATCGCCCCACACATTGATGCAGAGCTTGTCGGGCTTGGCGAGCTTCGCGCCCATCGCAAAGCCGAGGCCCGCGCCGAGCTGCGTGGTCTTGCCCCAGCCGATGTAGGTCAAGGGCTCGGTGCAGCGCCAGAACGGCGAGAGCTGGTCGCGTGGGCTCCCTGCGTCATGCGTGATGATGGTGTTCGCGATGTCGACCGTATGTTGCAGGTCCCACAGCACGCGATAGGGCGAGAACGGCGACTCGTTGTGGGTAAGCTTGGGCATCCACTTTTCGAGCCAGGGGTCGTAGCTCGCCTTGATCTCCTTGGCGACCGCCGAAGGATCGCGCGGCGACTTCTGCGTCTTCGACACTTCCTCGATCAGCGCGATCAGCGTCAGCTTCGCGTCGCCGAGCACAGCGAGCGCGCAAGGCGTGTCCTTGTTCACGTCGGTCGGATCGAGCGTCGCATGGATGATGGTCTTGCCCGCCGGCATCATGACGCCGAAGTTCGTCTGCGTGAACGAGCAGCCGATGCCGAGGATGAGGTCCGACTCTTTCAGGAAATGATGCACCGGCGCCGGGATCGCGAGGCCGCCCGAGCCAAGCGAGAGCGGATGCGTTTCGGGAAATGCGCTCTTGCCCTGCAAGCTGGTGGTGACCGGAATGGCGAGCAATTCCGCGAGTTGCTTCAACTCGCCCCACGCTTCCGCCCAGTGCACGCCCTGGCCCGCGTAGAGGACCGGGCGCTTGGCGGCGAGCAGCATCTTCGCCGCCTCGCGGATCGCGTCCGGATCGGGCCCGGTGCGCAGCGGGCGCGAGAGCACGTAGTCGGACGGGTCGGCCTCCTCATTCCACACATCATTCGGCACCTCGACCAGCACCGGCCCGCCGCGCCCGGAGCGAAGCCGCGTGAAGGCGCGGCGCATGATCGCGGACAATTCCTTGCCCGACGTGACCGGCTCGGCCGACTTGGTGATGCCGCGCATCTGGACGCTGGAATTGTAGTTGCGCTCGACCCAGGCGAGGCGCCGCGCATAGCCGCCCGGCATCACCAGGATCGGCACCGACTCGCTCCAGGCCTGTGCGACGCCGCCATAGGCGTTCTCGGTGCCGGGCCCGTGCTGCATCACGAAGACGCCGAGCTTTCGGCCGGAGGTCACGCGCGACATCGCGTCCGCCATGTGCAGGCCGGTGCGCTCCTGGCGCACGATGATCGGGCGGATGCCGGCCGCTGCGCCACGCTCCAGGATGTGGTTGACCGGATAGCCGATGATCGTCTCCACGCCCTCGCGGCGCAGGATGTCAGCGATGGCGTCAGAGACTTTCATGTGCGGTTTCCCCCAATCTTCCGCCGTCATCATCCATCAAAGCCGATGAAGCAGCAAACAGTGCTTGTGGCGAAGTCGCGGCATCCGTCCGCGGTGTGACCGCGTGCTCGAAGCCGCAGGCGAGAGCGCCGGAAAAGCCGTTACCTCGGCCCCGCCGCGGTGCTACAGGTAGATGATTCAACCTGAAACTGAAGGGGGTCGTTACGTGGAGGTTGCAAAGCCGGATGTCAGCCCGCGACGCAGCGCGAGCGAGATTTGGGAACTGTGCTTGAGAACCATCACGATTCTGTTCTGGGCCGCCCTGCTGGTCCGCTTTTTTCTTTCCTTGGCCAATCCCTTCTGGCTTCTCGCCTTGGCTATGGTGATTTCACCGGTCGTGCTTGCACTGATTGTCGCGCATATTTGTCTTTCGATGTTCTATGGAAAGAAGCGTGTCGTTCTCGTGCTCAGAAAATTTCGTCGCAAAGAGACCAGCACGGCGATCACCGCGGCTTACGTGAGAAGATTGAAGCGGCGCTACCGATTACTTACGTTTTATGACGCGACATTTCCACGTGCTGGCTTACCTGCGGCGGTGCAATACGTAATTTACGCGTCAACGCCCTTTGCGGTGGTGTTGGTGGCAATCATCCCGCTTATCGGAATGATGATCTACCCGCCGGTGCCCCTGATTGGAATTCAGCCGCTCCTGGGAATTCTGACCTTGGTTGCAGGACCTATGCTGATGCCGGTCTTCATTTTCAATTTTGCGTTGCTGCTGACGCTGACCATCTGTTTATTCGTTCATCGCTCTCGGATCTATTGGCGCGCGTCCAAGTGCATTTCACGGGGGGACGAGGTTGAATCGATCACGGAAGTGATCTGGGACTTGAGTTCTTGGTTTCGCGCGGCATCCTTCATGGGCGCGCGCTCGACTGTGGTCGAACTCGATTCCGCCATCTGGCAGGAAGCAGTGCGGTCTTCGGCTGCCGCAGCCCATGCCATCATCATTGATGCGTCTCACCATAGCCCCAGCCTGGCATGGGAAATCGAGTACTGCGTCGGCAATCACCGGAAGAAGACACTCTTCATCGGCGACATGAACGCTCTTCGGCTGGCGCCGCAGGCATTCCCACCACATCCGGGGATCGATCGGATCTTCGGATATGACTTGTCGGCCCGGCGATTCGGCCGCGCCTTCGCCAGAAACCTACGAGTCGCGCTGGACGGCATCGCTGCCACACGTCCGCTCCGCTCGGCGCATCGCGCATGGCACATCTTGCGTTGTGCATTTGCAGCGTTCGCAATCTACGCTACCGCTTCCTTCCTCGCTCTAACAGTCACCGTCGCTATTCTGGAAAGCGCGATATTTCGCGAGCGTTTCGCCGATTCGATCATGACGGTTCCTGAACTTGCCTGGGCGGCGGTCAACAACATCCCCGGCTTACTGAAGATACCACGCCTGCTGTCCATGTCGCCTCATGAGCTTCGGCTGTACATTGAAGAGCAGCGGCGGAAGGACGGCATCGAACTGCCCCCCGATGACGATTGATCGCCCGTGGCATTATCGGGGCGCCGGGCGATCGTTTAATTTCTCCAGCCGCGCGATCACATCCTTCGGCAGCCTGCGCGCCTTCGCGATCTCCACCGCGTCTCGGCCGCGATCGTCCTTGATGCGCGGATCGGCGCCCGCCTTGATCAGCAAGTCGAGAGTCTTCAGCCGCTGCAGCCGTGTCGCAGAAAAGATCGGCGTCTCGCCGTGGGCGCGCAGGTTGAGCCGCGGCTCGGCGGCGAGCAGCGCGCGCATCATCTCGGCATTGTCGCCAAAAATCACGGTCCAGAGCGAGTAGCTCGGATCGCCGCCGCGCTTGAGCAGGAACTTCACCAGCGGCAGGTTCTCGCCGCGCGAGGCCGCGTACCAGACCGGGTTGGCGCGAAAATCGCCTTCCTCGGCGGGCATCGGCACGTGTGCTTCGAGAGCGGCGCCGGCGTCGAGCAGCGCGGTCACGGTCTTGATGCCGTGCGGCTCGCCGAGCTCCTTCGCGGGCTTCACCGCGCAGGCGATGTGCAGGGCGGTACGGCCTTTCGGGTCGGTTGCGGAGACGAGATCGGGCGCGGCTTTCAGCAGTGCCTTTACCGCCGCCGCATCCCAGCGCTTCGCGGCATCGAACAGGGCGGATTTGGAAGGTTTCATACTCTCCCTCGTCATCGCCCGCGCACGCGGGCGATCCAGTAAACGCCGGCCTCACGGAAATCGCCAGACTGCGTCTACTGGGTGCCCCGCTTTCGCGGGGCATGACGACGGCGAGATTGCGCCCAAATGAAAAACGCCGGCCCGGGAAAACCCGGACCGGCGTGGTTGCCTTGCAACCGACTTCTCGTGAGCCTCGCGATCGCCGCGAGGCGAATTTGCTAGCGCAGCCGCAGGCTCGCCGGCGCCGTGACCATCGGGCCATTCGCCTGGTGCTCGCCGCTGTTGAGCACGATCACCTTGGTGCCGACGTTCACGCGGCTGGCGAGATCGATCACGTCCTCGTTGACGAGGCGGATGCAGCCGGAGGAGACGCGCTGGCCGATCGTGGACGGGGCGTTGGTCCCGTGGATGCGATAGATCGTGTTGCCGAGATACATGGCGCGCGCGCCGAGCGGGTTGGTCGGGCCACCGGCCATGAAGCGCGGCAGGTAGGGCTGGCGGGCGATCATCTCGGCCGGGGGATTCCAATCCGGCCACTCGGCCTTCTTGGTGATGTGCTGCACGCCCGACCAGCGGAAGCCGTCGCGGCCGACGCCGATGCCGTAGCGGATCGCGCGGCCGCCGGGCTGCACGAGGTAGAGGAAGGTGTTCGGGGTGTCGATGATGATTGTGCCGGGCGCTTCGCTGCCATTGTAGGCGACGATCTGGCGCCGGAACTGCGCGGGCGCCTCATAACCCTGCTCGGTCTGCTGCTCGACCGGGCCCATCTGGTCGGCGCGCGAATACATGTTGTGGGAGAGGCTGAGCGGGGCGGCGACCGCCCAGTCAACGACGAGAAGTGCCGCAGCCGCGAGTGCTCCGGTGAGGATATTCTTGATCATGGCCTACCCCTGTATCCGCCTTGTTACGCGCGACGCCCTCATGTTGTTCCCCGGGCGTCTTGCTTTGTTAGTCGTTCGGTAAGGTCTGGCGGTTCAGGGCGGGCGGCAGGTTGGAGTTAACCGTCGGCTGGCGCGGCGGTTCCAAATCAGCGCGAATTTTCAGGCGGTTAGGGGAGGGGTGCGCCGGACCGGCGTCTCGGCAATACAGAAGATACACGAAAGTATAGGTGGGGCGGGGCGGCCCCGAATTCTCCGTCGTCATCCCGGAAGCCGCGAAGCGGCTATCCGGCAACTGTGTTAAGCGGGCTTGAATTGGGTTTCATCGCGCAGGATGGCGTTTGCCATGAGCATGAGCTTTCTGGCGAGGGCGATCAGGGCGACCTTGGCGGGTTTTCCTGCGGCGCGCAGGCGT
>JBAVXH010000146.1:0-23894 GCA_049698215.1 Xanthobacteraceae bacterium
CAATGGTACCTTCGACCCCGACGTGCTCGATGGCCTGGGCGGCAACGACGTGCTGGACGGCGGTGCGAGCGGCGATACCTATATTTACGCCGCCGGGTACGGCAACGATTCGATCGCCGAGGGCTCGGATAGCGGCGCGACCGACACGGTTCGCCTCGTCGGGCTCAATCCCTCCGACGTGACGCTGAGCCGTGCCGCCCAGGATCTGATTGTCAGGATCAACGCGACCGGGGAGAAACTGGCGGTCGTCGGGCATTTCTACGGCACCTTCAACGGCATCGAGCAGCTCCAATTCGCTGATGGCACGATTTGGGATCGCGCCACGATGGCGAGCAACGCGTGGATCCGCGGCACCAGCGGCAACGATACGCTCAACGGCACCTTCGACCCCGACGTGCTCGATGGCCTGGGCGGCAACGACGTGCTGGACGGCGGTGCGAGCGGCGATACCTATATTTACGCCGCCGGGTACGGCAACGATTCGATCGCCGAGGGCTCGGATGGCGGCGCGACCGACACGGTTCGCCTCGTCGGGCTCAATCCCTCGGACGTGCTGCTCAACCGCAACGGCCAGGACCTAATCGTCAGCATCAATGCTACCGGCGAGACGTTGACGATCGTCGGGCACTTTTACGGCACCTTCAACGGCATCGAGCAGATCGTGTTCGCGAACGGCACGGTCTGGGACCGGCAGGCGATCCTCGAGAATTTCTGGATCCGCGGCACGAGCGGCGATGACGTTCTCAACGGCACTTTCGACGCCGATACAATCGATGGCCTGGCGGGCAACGATACGCTCAACGGCTCGGCCAACAGCGATACCTATATCTTCCGCGTCGGCTCCGGCAACGATACGATCACTGGCGAGTTCGACACCTCCGCGACCGACACCATCAGGCTGGTGGGCCTCAATCCGGCGGACGTGACGCTTAGCCGGGTCAACGGCAATGACCTCGCGGTCAGGATCAACTCGTCCGGCGAGACGATCACCGTCGTCGGTCACTTCTTCGGCACCGGCCCCGGCATCGAGCAGATCGCATTCGAGAACGGCACGATCTGGGACCGCGCAACGATCCAGACGCAGGCGTGGTTCCGCGGCACCAGCGGCGATGATACGATCAACGGAAGCTTCGATCCCGACACGCTTGACGGCGGCGGCGGCAACGACACGCTCAACGGCGGTGGCAACAGCGACACCTATATCTTCGGCGTCGGCTCGGGCAACGATACCATCAGCGGCGAGTCGGATAGCGGCGCGACCGACACCATCAAGCTGGTCGGTCTCAATCCGTCGGACGTGACGCTGAGCCGGGTCAACAGCAATGACCTCGCGGTCAAGATCAATTCGTCCGGCGAGACGATCACAATCGTCGGCCACTTCTTTGGCACGCGCGACGGCATCGAGCAGATCGAATTCGCGAACGGCACGATCTGGGATCGCGCAACGATTCAGACGCAGGCCTGGTTCCGTGGGACCAGCGGCAACGACACGATCAACGGAAGCTTCGACCCCGACACGCTTGACGGCGGCGGCGGCAACGACACGCTCAACGGCGGTGGCAACAGCGACACCTATATCTTCGGCGTCGGCTTCGGCAACGACACGATCAGCGGCGAGTCGGACAGCGGTGCGACCGACGCCATCAAGCTAATCGGTCTCAATCCGGCGGACGTGACACTGAGCCGGGTCAACAGCAACGACCTCGCGGTCAAGATCAATTCGTCCGGCGAGACGATCACGGTGGTCGGGCACTACTTCGGCACCGGTCCCGGTATCGAGCAGATCGCGTTCGCGAACGGCACGACATGGGATCGCACCACGATCCAGACCAATGCGTGGATTCGCGGCACCAGCGGCAATGACACGCTCGGTGGCACTTTCGATGCGGATACGCTCGACGGCGGCGCGGGGAACGACGCGCTCAACGGCGGCGCGGAGAGCGACACTTATATCTTTGGGGCCGGCTCGGGCACCGACACGATCGGTGAGGATACGGACAGCGGGGCGACCGACACGGTCCGCCTCGTCGGCCTGAACCCCGCGGACGTCACCGTCGGCCGCAACGGGCAGAACCTCATCATCGCGATCAACGCGACCGGCGAGCAGGTCACCGTCGTCGGCCACTTCTTTGGCACGCGCGAGGGCATCGAGCAGATCGTCTTCGCCGACCAGACCGTCTGGAACCGTACCGAGATCGCCGCGCAAGCCCCGATCCTCGGGACAAACGGGAACGATCCCTCTTTGTTCGGCACGTCGGGAGACGACACGATCATTGGCGGGCTCGGGAACGACTACATCGAAGGCAGGGAAGGCAACGACAGCTACGTCTTCCGCCTAGGCGATGGCCAGGACACGGTCGCCGACTGGGGCACCGGCTCCGACGTCGACGTCCTCAAGCTCGGCGCGGGAATCCTTACCGGCGACGTCAGCGTTACCGGAATCAGCAACAACGACATTCGCCTTTCGATCGCCGGCACCAGCGACAGCATCACGCTTGGCCATCAGCTCTCGGGCATCTGGGGCGGCGTCGATCAGGTGCGCTTTGCCGACAACACGGTCTGGGATCGGGCAACGCTGCTGCAGAAGGCGACCACCCCGACAGCGGGCAATGACACGATCTACGGCGACTACACCGCGAACACGCTCTCGGGCGGCGCCGGAAATGACAGCCTGTTCGGCCGGGAGGGTAACGATCAGCTCTCCGGCAATACCGGCAACGACATTCTCCAGGGTGGCGCCGGAAACGACACCTACCTGTTCAATCTTGGGGATGGGCAGGATCGCATCTCGGACGCCGGCGAAGGCGGTGACCTCGATACCGTGCAACTCGGTGCCGGTATCACCACCAACGACGTCACGGTGACGCTGGCCGACGCCGGCCGCGACATTGTGCTCACCGTCAACGGCACGAGCGACGTCGTTACGTTGGACGATCGCGTGACGGGTTCCTGGAACAGCGCCGATCAGGTTCGCTTCGATGACGGCACGATCTGGAACTATGCGACGCTTTACGACAAGGCAACGCATCACGCGCCGACCGGCTCCGTCATCATCGGCGGTGCGGCGACAGAAGACCAGACGCTGACCGCGAATACGTCAAGCATCCAGGATCTCGATGGGCTCGGCACGTTCCACTATCAATGGCAGCGCTCGACGAACGGTGGTTCGAACTGGAGCAATGTCGGCACCGACCAGTCGACCTACCTGCTCGGCGATATCGACGTGGGATCGATCGTCCGCGTCACGGTCAGCTACGCCGACGGCGGCGGCACGGCCGAGTTGCTGACGAGCGCGGCCACCGGCGCCGTCGCCAACATCAACGATACGCCGGTCGGCGTGAACGACGGCAAGGCGGTAAACGAGGACGCGACCGCCGCGGGTAGCGTGCTGACCAACGACAGCGACGCCGATATCGGCGACACGATTCGGGTGAGCAATGTCAGCAATGCGGGCGGCAGCCAGCCGATCTCGACTGGCGGCAGCGCGAACCTTGCCGGCACCTACGGCACGCTGACGCTCAACAGCGACGGCAGCTACAGCTACAGCCCGAACAACGCCGCGGCGCACGATCTGCTGCCGGGGCAAGCCGCGACCGACGTGTTCACCTACACAGTCGCCGACGGCCAGAACGCCACCGCGACCGCGACACTGACGTTCAACATCACGGGCGTCACGAACACTTTCAGCGGCACCGCGGGGGACGACACGCTGACCGGCACCGCCGGTCCGGACACGCTCGACGGCCAAGGCGGCAATGACATCCTGATCGGCGGCGCGGGAGCCGACACGCTGATCGGCGGTGCTGGCACCGACACGGCGAGCTATTCGAGCGCCCCGGCCGCAGTGGTGGCCAACCTGGCGACGCCCGGCAGCAACACCGGCCATGCGGCTGGCGATACATATAACGGCATCGAAAATCTGACTGGCAGCGCGTTCAACGACACGCTCACCGGCGACACCAATGCCAACACGCTCGACGGCGGCGCGGGCAACGACTCGCTCGATGGCGGCAGCGGCAACGACATCCTGATCGGCGGCGCGGGCACCGATGCGCTCAACGGCAATACCGGCACCGATACGGCGAGCTACGCGACGGCGGCCGCGGGCGTTACGGCGAGCCTCACGACACCGGCCAGCAACACCGGCGATGCCGCGGGCGATACCTACACGGCGATCGAGAATCTCACCGGCAGCGCGTTCGCCGATACGCTGACCGGCAACACCAGCGCCAATACGCTTGACGGCGGAGCCGGTGACGACATCCTGATCGGTGGCGCCGGTGCGGATAGCCTGATCGGCGGCGCTGGCATTGATACGGCGAGCTATTCGACCTCGACCGCCGCCGTGACCGTGAACATGGGCACGCCGGCCAGCAACACCGGCGACGCTGCCGGCGATACCTTCAACGGCATCGAGAATGTCACTGGCGGCTCGGCGGCCGACAACATCACCGGCGACGCGAACGTCAACGTGTTGAGCGGCGGGGCGGGCAACGACACGCTCAACGGCGCGGACGGCAATGACGTGCTGATCGGTGAGGCTGGCGGCGATGCGATGACCGGCGGCAATGGTACCGACACTGCCAGTTACGCGACCGCCGCGGCGGCGGTCACGGCGAACCTCGCGACACCCGCGAGCAACACCGGCGATGCGGCGAGCGACACCTACAATACCATTGAGAATCTCACCGGCAGCGCGTTCAACGACACGCTCACCGGCAACACCAGCGCGAATGCACTCGACGGCGGCGCGGGTGACGACACGCTGATCGGCGCCGCTGGGGCGGACGCGCTGATCGGTGGCGCCGGCATTGATACCGCAAGCTACTCGCCATCGACGACGGCCGTGACAGCGAACCTCGCAACTCCCGCAAGCAACACCGGCGATGCGGCGGGCGACACGTATTCCGGCATCGAGAACCTCACCGGTGGGACAATCGCCGATAACCTCACCGGCGACGCCAATGCGAACGTGCTGAGCGGGCTTGCCGGCAACGACACGCTCAATGGCGGCGACGGCGACGACACGCTGATCGGCGGCGTGGGCGCGGATGTGCTCAACGGAGGGAACGGAACCGATACCGCCAGCTATGCGACCGCGACCGCGACCGTGATCGCCAATCTGACCACGCCGGCGAGCAACACCGGCGATGCGGCCGGCGACACCTACACGGCGATCGAGAATCTGACCGGCGGCACCGGAGCCGACACGCTGGCCGGCAATACCGGCGCCAACGTGCTCGACGGCGGCTCCGGCAACGACATCCTGATCGGCGGCGCAGGCGCGGATACGCTGATCGGCAATGTCGGCACCGACACCGCGAGCTATACGACGTCAACGCTCGCCGTGATCGCAAGTCTCGTCAATGCGGCGGGCAATACCGGCGATGCGGCGGGCGATACCTACAACGGCATCGAGAACCTGACCGGCGGCGCGGGCGATGACACGCTCACCGGCGACGCCAATGCCAACGCAATCGACGGCGGCAACGGCAACGACATCCTGATCGGCGGCGCCGGCGCGGACATTCTCACCGGCGGCGCCGGGACGGATACGGCGAGCTATGCCACGGCGGCGGCCGGAGTGACGGCGAACCTCACCACGCCGGCGAGCAACACCGGCGACGCGGCCGGTGACACCTACACGACGATCGAGAACCTCACCGGCAGCGCTTTTGCCGACATTTTGACCGGCACGACCGGCGCCAACGTGCTCGACGGCGGCGCGGGCGACGACACGCTGACCGGTGGTGCGGGCGCCGACACGCTGATCGGCGGCGCCGGCATCGACACGGCGAGCTATTCGGCGGCGACCGCGGCCGTGACCGCGAACCTGACGACCGGGACCGGCACCGCCGGCGATGCCTCGGGCGACACCTATTCGGGCATCGAGAACCTGACCGGCGGCACCGTCGCCGACACGCTGACCGGCGACAACAACGCCAATGTGCTCACCGGCCTTGCGGGTAACGACAATCTGAGCGGCAGCGGCGGGGACGACACCCTGATCGGCGGGGCCGGCGCGGACATTCTCAACGGCGGCACCGGAATCGACACGGCGAGCTACGCCACGTCCACGGCCGCGGTCACCGTCAACCTCGCGACGCCGGCGAGCAACACCGGCGATGCCTTAGGCGACACGTTCACGGCGATCGAGAACGTCACCGGCGGCTCGGCGGCCGACAACATCACCGGCGACGCCAATGCCAACACGCTGAGCGGACTTGCCGGCAATGACACGCTCAACGGCGGCAATGGCGACGACATCCTGATCGGCGGGGCGGGCTCGGATGCGCTCACCGGGGGTGCCGGCATCGATAGCGCAAGCTACGCGACCGCGACCGCGGGCGTGACCGCCAACATGACGACTCCGGCGCAAAACACCGGCGATGCCGCAGGCGACACCTACAACACGATCGAGAACCTGCTCGGCAGCGCGTTTGCCGACACGCTGCGCGGCGATGCGAATGCCAACAAGATCGAGGGTGGCGCCGGCAACGATACGCTCACCGGCAACGCCGGCAACGACACCTTGGTGTTCCACGCCGGCTTCGGACTCGACACGATTAGTGACTTCGCGGCGGGCGCCGGCATCGGCGACGTAATCCAGGTGGATACGTCGCTATTCGCGGATTTCGCGGCGATCCAATCCCACGCCGCACAGGTCGGCTCGAACACGGTGATCACCTACGACGCGGGCAACAGCATCACGCTGACCAGCGTGACGCTCGCGAGCCTCAACGCCAATGACTTCCTGTTTGTCTGAGGAGAGAGTCTCAAGATTCGGCGCGGGCAGCCGCCTGCTTTTGCGTCGGTCGATTAACATGCAGCCCGGCGCCGCGCGTCGCGTGCCGCAGCCGGCAGCGACGGTCATTTGATCAGGAAATCGTCCTTGGTCAGCTTCGTGCCCTTCACTTCCTCCCGCATCCGCACGAGCCGCACGCCACGGCCCGACCATTTCAGCCGCCTGTGTTTCTTGCTTTGATACTTCGGCCTGGCTTTGGCGCGCTTGCGGCTATTCGGCACGCGCATGACCGCGCGCACAGTAGCGCCGGCCTTGGTGTTGGCGTAAATCTGCAGGCCAGCCAGTTGACGTTCCAGATATTCCTTTTGCTGCTGGATCTTGGCAGCAAGCGTCTCTTCGAGGTTGGTGATGTGATTGCGCAGCTGTGCGACATCCATCCTCGATACTGATGTCGCGCGCTTGGCCAGAGTGCCCTTGTTCTTCGAACCGGGCGGTCGTCCACGACGCTTTGCCTCTTGGCCAACCCAGGCTTCCTGGTTGACGGCGCCGGCTACTACCCGTCAGAATGGCATGAATAGAAAGATGCCCTGGGGTGAAGATCCTCACCCGCAGATAACTCGGAATTAAAGACGATCCGCTGCCATCGATTCACGAAGGTAACCGCATGAAAAAGCTCTGTCTTGTGCTCATGCTCTTCGTTGCCAGCGGGCTAATGGGATGTTTCAGCAACGAAGAAGGCGATTTCAGAAAGATCATCGCTGCCGACCTCTCAGACCAGAGATTTTGCACAACGTTTGGAATAGGCAAGGACAGTAAAGGATATTGGACTTACCTTGACGATTCCGACAGAAAACGGTTGGCTGCGCTGGAGAACGAGAAACTGGCCAATCGTGTCGGAGGTGAGAGATCTGGCCTTGTACCTTACACATATGTCGAACTCACAGAAACATTGCCGCCGCTGAGCAAAAAGGGCTTCCCTTTCGACGGGTATTTCTGCTTTGGGAAATTCGAACTCGCGTCCGTGGAAAACTGGACGAAGCCGGCGAGCGACGCATCGGGCCGAATCATCACGATGGTCGATTACATTTACAAGCTTATCGATGCGCCCGCATGGGCATCCAGCAGCACGATGCGGGCGGCCTTTCCGGATCTCGATAAGGCTCTTTCACCCGGTGTGAAGAAGACAATCAAGCTGGTCCAGACCAATAAAGGCTGGGAGCGCAGCCCGTACTAAAAAATCCGAATTCGCTGGGGCGCGCCTCAATTCGACAAATTCACGCGCTCAAGATTGGAAAGCGCAGTTCAACTCCAGTCGCTTTCACGATTTGTCGTCGTAATCACGAGACGCCAAAAAACGTAGAAGATGACGATGCCACCCGTCAGGGCGGTGGTCCATACTAGCAAGGTTCCGCCCGAGTAAGTCTGGGGGGCAAATACCAAGATGTAGATGAACGCGGCACAGGCGGAAATTACAACGACAGGCTGCCAAAAAATCTGCAAGAGTGACACCGGCACCGGCCGGGCGGGCTCATCGGGAGGGGGAGTTGGCTTGGTCATTTCGGACCTTCGGTATCGTGCTGCGGGCACAATCCCAAGCTGTGACATTTATGATCCCTCAATGCTAACGGTTGAGTCGCTTATGAACGGTTAACGCGCGGGCGTCAAATGAGGTTCAGCATGTACGCCGCCACGATAGTTGTGACGCCGATTACCCACGCGGAGGCCACCCAACTGATCCGCCGCCACTTTATCCGCCCAATGCCGCCGCGGGCAAGCCATTCGGCCCATGTCGGAATGGTATTGGTTTCCTCGGCACGTGCCCATGCGGCTTTAGCCGTTGTCCACGCGGGTCGGGATTCCCGCAGCTTATGGAGTGCCGAGACCTGCAAGGTCACCAAGCCAAGCATGGCAATGAAAACGAGAGCCACGAACAAGAGCTTGAAAAAAGCCGGCGCGGCTCGGACTTGTGCGTCAAACGCCAAGCCGCCGGCGATTTTTACCAGTGCGCTCTGTTCGGCGGGAACTTGCAACTCGCTAGCGAGCTCGCCACCCCTTACAAAGGTGCTGATGAGGCCAGCCTGGGTCCACGGCAAACCGAAGTTCCACGTTTCGCAGTCGTGCCAAAACTCTTCCTTAGTGTAACCGATGGGCCGACGCGCCCAAGCAGCCCATAATCCAACAAGAGGCAGAAAACCCGCAGCAAACCAGACGCCGGAAATTCGGCCGAAGAGAATGTCCAACGTGGCGACAAGCCACTCGATCGAATAGTGTTCAACCATCAGGAATGGCCCCTCGTCCACAAAATGCCCGTAACACGAGTATTTTGTTCAATTCCGCAAATCAAGCGAAATGTGGCGCAAATGCAGCGTAAAGCTGAGGCAAGGGCCCGCGCATCGCGCCCTGATGCGCTCGGGCGCTCGCCGGCCTACAAATATTTGAAATTACTCCTTTTTTCTGTTTACGACTTGCCGTTGCGGACTACATAATGTTCGCTATATGTATTCTCAGGGCGAATTGTCTCAGCATGGGCCGTGGGGGAGGGTAGTGGTACGGCGATACACAAGTCTGCTCCTTGCTCTTCGTGTCTCGTTGACGGCGTGCTTTGCTACAGTTGTGGCCGGTGCGCTTCTCGAGCCGGCGCGCGCGCAACAGACCACACTGAGCTTGCGATTGTTCGTGATCGAGATGCGCCACTACGGGCGCGATGAACCGACATTCGAGCGGCTGGTCAGTTTCGTGATCGCTTGGTCGCGCGGTGCAGACCGCGTCGTCGCGATCGACAGCACGCAGGGCTTCGAACGCGAGCTCGTCGGCAGCGGGCGCACACCCGACGAGCAGCATATCCGCGACATGCTTCGGCGGCTGCGCAACAACACTGGCAACGAGCCGAACATCAACAATACGCTATCGACGATTTCGGGACATATCGACCGCCACCGCGCCGAAGCCGAGCGCACGTTCGACACGCGCTGCGCAACCGATCCGCGTCCCTGTGAGCCCTGGGCGCGCACGCTCGAGATCGTGCTCGCAGCGCAGCAGTATAACCAATCCGTGGAATTCAACGGACTGCATCAGTTTCCGACGCCTTCCTGTCTGGACCGTCGGCGCTATGTCGATCCGACGCGGCTGACCGGCCCTCGGCCGCTCAGCAACGGACTTTTGCAGGTCGTTCGATTTATCGTGGCGACCGACGTCGTGGCGCAGAACGGCACCGACGTGAGCCCGCAGATTGCGGATTTGCTGACCGCGCTCACGACCCGGCAGGGCGTCGAGTATGCGGGAACTGTGTCGGTGCTCGGACAGTCAGGCTCGTTGCGCCCGCGAAAACCGCCGATCGTTGAGGGCCCCTGCGTTCTCGTCCGCGTCACGGAGGGCGTCGCCGTCCCGATCCCTGAACAGCCTCGGCCCCCGGTCCGCACAGATATCGCCAAGAATGATGGGGCTCAGCCCGCGCCTTCGAGTTCTCCCGTGGCTAAAGATTCGCCCTCGCCGTCGGCCGCACCCGCCGGGTCGACCGCCCCGGTGGCTAAGGGTTCGCCCTCACCTTCGGCCGCACCCGCCGGGTCGGGCGCCCCGGTGGCTAAAGGTTCGCCCTCGCCTTCGGCCGCACCCGCCGGGTCAAGCCCACCCGTCGCTAAAGGTTCGCCTTCTCCTTCGGCCGCACCGGCGGCGAAAGGCTCACCGGCGGCTCCAGCGCCAACTCCGGGTATAGCTGCGGTCAAAAGTGCGCCTCCCTCGCCGGGCGTACCCCCGCCTCAGGAGCCTACCCGACCTCCGCCTGCTCCATCCGTTCAGACCGTACCCGCGCCGCCAGCTCCGGCACCCGTGATACCGGTTCCGCCTCGCAGGCCGGAACCATTGGCGCCGGCCAATTTGGGAACTAGCCAACCAAGGATCACCTATCAATCCGTCGACGGTGGACCGCGGACGACAGAGCCTCCGCGTCCGGCTCCGCCGCCCCCTGCCCAGGCCGGGAGGGCAGCGGCTCCGGTTGCCCCGCCCTCCCCGTCGCCTACACCGGTCCTTGCGGTGAAGTGGAAGTCTCCGGCTGGTACCGCGATCGAGTTAAGCCGGACCGGCACGCTCAAGGTCGGAGCGACCAGCGTGCCGCTTGCTGCAGTGCAGTTTCATCCCGGTTCGGAGAGCGGCGACTCGCGCATTCGCGCGTTCCGGCTTCCGCCGTTACCGTCGGATGGACGGATCGAAGTGACCCTGGCCGCCAGGGGGGCCTGCCAGCAACCGATGCGGCTGACCGTCGAGCAGCGTACGCCCGGGGTGCGCTGGCGCATGGGAAGCACCGAATATACGGGAAACCAAATGGCAGTCCTTAATCTGAGATGCGTCGTACCTGCGTCCGAAGCCGGGACTACATCCATCGGCCGTGTCAGGTTGGATCCCGCAAGCGCTCGAGCGGAGATTTGGCGATGATGTCGTCGGCGAGGATTTCCCTTCTTTGCTGCTGCGTGGCAATGATTCCGATCCCGTCCGCGGCGCAGGACTTCAACCGGCAACATCCCCTGATGATCGTCTATGACGTGTCAGGCAGCATGGGTCAGTATGTCGATGGCCGCATTCCCGGTCGTATCGTGGTAAAGCTGCCAATCAAGCGGACGCTCGCGGTCCAAACCACCACACTGCTACTCGATCGGCTGCGGCCGCATGCGTCCGGCCTCGCGGTCGGGCTCACCTTGTTTGGCCATCGTCACGTGAACAACTGCACGGATATCGAGGTCGTCCGGCGCGTCGCGCCGCTGACCAAGCCGGACACGACAAGTGCTCTTGCGCGCATCGTCCGGGAGGCCGAACCCAAAGGCCGTACGCCACTGATGGCGTCTATCCGAACCGCAATAGAATCCGTGGATCCGAGCCAGCATCCCGTCACGGTCGTCGTGGTTACCGACGGCGAAGACGAATGTGGGATGTCGCCGTGCGAAACCATCGATGCGATCCGTGCAGGCGTCGTGAATCTCGTAGTCCACATTATCGGCCTGCAAAGCAATAGTCGCCATTTCGAGGCCGTCCGTTGCGTGGCGGAACGCACCGGCGGACTCGCGCTGCGGATCAAGGATCCGAGCGAGGTTGAAAGCGCCGTGACGAGATTGGTCGAGATGCTCGGCAACCGGACCGCCCTGGTGCGAGCGCCCCCCACGGGCGTGCTGCGTGCGCGGGCATGGGTCGATTTGGGCACGAGCGCTGAATTCAAAGGAGCTGTTCCGGTTCCGACGATGCATGTGCGAAAGGCAGACGGAGGGGTCGTCGAGGGCCTGGAAACGATCGCAGGCGGCGTGATCGAACGTGCACTACTGCCCGGCGATTACACGGTGAGCGTGCGCATCGGAGCGTTCGACAAGGACTTCAAAATCACCGTCTACCCAGCGCAGCGAACCGAGTTCGAGCTTCCAATCATACCCGGTGGAATCATTGCGCGCGTGGTCGATGCGCAGGGCGTTTCGGCCGAGATCGAAGTCGACTGGGAGATCTGGCAGATGCAAGCGAACGGCATTTTCCAACCGCCGCCTTACCGGGCCACGGCACGGGAGCTGCGCCTGCGCGTGCCGCCCGGCCGATACCGCGTGATCGCGAAATATGCCGAGCGCGCCGTCTTCGAGGAGGCTAACGTTGAGGCCGAAAGGCAGGTCGATCTACGATTGCGTTCGCAGTGATGGCCCGCAGCCGATGACAACTGCGTTCGGAGGCACAGAATGATTTATCTGCAAAATCCGACCATCCTGGTCGGAGTCGGCGGAACGGGCTGTCGGATTGTCGACCGCGTGCTGGCGCGGGCGAAGGCAGGCGGGCTCGGCGCCAATGATCGCCTCGTCGTCGCAGGCTTCGATACCGACGCGGAAATCCATGACCGCACTCGGATCCGCACCGTCCCGCGCGACGACCTCACGCGCTTCTCCACCGCCGAGCCGGTCGGACGGATTCTCGAGACCAATTGGGAGAGCATGAAGGAATGGGCGATTCCGAAGGAAGAGCTGCCTCCCCGCAATCTGAATTTCGTCATGACCAAGGGGGCCGGGCAGGTGCGTATGTTCACCCGCATGGCCCTGCATCAGGCAATAACCACCAACGTGGTACCGCACGCGATCAGTTCAGCCTTGCACAAGCTTGCGCGGACCAACAATCAGGACACGTTCGAAGGCACAGTGCAGGTCGTCATTGCCGGATCGCTCGCCGGCGCCACCGGCTCCGGTTCGTTCCTGCAACTCGCCCTGTTGATCAGGGATCAAGTCAGGCAGATGGGCGCGCGCGTGACGCCGGATATTCACGGCTTCTTCCTGCTGTCCGACGTGTTCGTCAACACCGGCACAGTCATCGAGGAAGAGGTCGATAACGTCCGCGTCAATACCTACGCGGCCTTAAAGGAGCTTAACGCTGTCAACGCGCTGGCCAACCGCATGCAGTCGGCGCGCAACTTCCGCTACGAATACGCGCCGGGCAGGGAGGTGCGTGTTGGCGCGCTTCCGTTCTCGAGCATCACTCTGGTCGATTTCGAGAACATGAAAGGCATGAATCTGGGCCGCGACCTTGCAGCCTACGAGGACATGGCGGCGCGCGGCGTCTATCAGCTCATGTTCACGCCGGTCGGGGGACTTTTCCTCTCCGGCGCCGCAAACAACGCGCCGGCGCAGACTGTTGCCTTCGCGGAAGGCCGCAGCATCGATTTTGCGGGCATCGGCGTCAATTCCATCGTGTACCCGCGGCTCGCCATGCGCGACTATCTGGCGCTCGAGCTTGCCAAGGCTCGCCTCGACGGCGACTGGCTCCAGCTTGATGAATTGTATGACCAGTATTTTGCGGGCTGGCAGGCGCTCCGCGCCGCCGGCGCGACCAGCGAGGGCCCGCCTGACAAGGGTGCCTACATGCTTGGACAGCTGCAGACCCTGGTCGACAAGCGCAGCACCTTCTTTCGCGAGATCGACGAGAATCTACGTCCCATTATTCTTCAAGAGCGCGGTGCGCCGGTCAGGCGGGACATCGTCGTTGACTACCTCGATGCCGTGGAGGCCGAAGTCATCGATCGATACTGGAACTCGGCGCCTGGTCTTGCGCTGGCGCGCAACCGCCCGAAGTTGACGGCGAGCCAGGTCCAGGATGCGAGCCAATTCTCATCGCGCGCCCGCACCATCGAGATCGACCTCGACGATGATTGGCGGGCGATCGACCTAACCATCTCCGCGACGCCGCGCGACATTTTTCTAAGCCTGTATGCCGCGGCGCTGCTCACCCGCGTCGAGAACGACTGGAGAGAGTCCGATTTGCCGTTCTGGATCGTCAAGCCGAAGCCGCATCTCGTGCAGACCCGCTTGTTCCTCTACGCGTTGAAAAAGGAGCTGAAAGATCGCCTCGACCGTGTCGATACCGCCCAGGCCAAGGTCGCCCTATTCGCTCTGGCCAATACATGGGATGCACGGCGGAAGCCAGGACGCGAGCGCGGCTCGCCCGAAATCCACAAGGCGGCGGTCGACGCATCCAGCGGCCTTTGGGCGCGCTTGACCCGCAGGGGTGAGCACTTCCGGCGTAAGCTCGTTCAGTATCATGGCGCCTCGCTCGACCGCATGCGCGACTATGCAGAGGTGGAGATCCGCAAGGTCATCTACGAGAATCTCTCACGCGAGCTCGAGACGCTTATCGGGGTCGTAGAGCGGATTTTCGTGGAAGTCCGACAGGTGCGGGCCGATGTGCGTCTGGAGATCGAACGCGCTGCCAAGGAGCATGAGCTCGAGCGCGGTTCGATTGCGGGTCTCGGCGAGCTCTACGTTTATGCCAGCGCGAAGGATAAAGCCTTGGCGGCCTATCGCATGGTGGCCGACGCCGCCAAGACGCTGCAGGACGATAGCGAGACGCGCGCGACCCTCGCGCGCAGCATCATCGACGCGCTCGACAAGGTCCGCCGGGCCGCGACCGATCCTGTAACAGCGCAGAATCCGCTGCAGGCGCTCAATCGCGAGACGTTGCGCGGCGAACTGCACTCGCTCCTCGTCGAGCGCGATGCCCGAAGGGCCGTCGAGACGGGGCTATCTCAGCACTGGAAGATCAGTGTGGGGGAAGCCGTTCGGCGCCAGTGGGAGCGCCGCAGCAACTCGGCCGACGAAGCCGAGAAGTCGAGAGCGGGCGCAAATCCGAAGGAGCACCTGCAGGATCTGGTGCGTCTTGTGGGGGGAGCGGCGGAGCCATTCGTGGACTGCATCGATGCCAACGCTGGCAAGGCGAAGATCTTCTGGACCATCAATGATGCCGTGAAGACGGAATTCGCGGACGAGGCGAGTTTTGAGCGCATCTTCCGCTCAGCCGACGGCTCCGCTCCCAGCGTGCTCGAAGCCCATCCGGATAGTGAATTCGGCTGTGTCAGCATCCGCACGAACCTCTCTCTCACGGATCTGCGAAAGCTGAGCCGCGGGGCCGACGAAGCCTACGCCCATAACGTTTCCGAGGGGGTCTATCGCACAAGCTATGTCAAGCGCGTCGCCAAGCTTCTGTCCGCCGGCGCGGGAAGTGTCGGACCCAAAGGTGCGCTCCCGCCCCATATCCACCGCGCGTGGCACCGGCCGGGTGCGCTGATAGAGCTCTTCACCTCGGAAAGCGAAGCGATCATAAGGCGCATTAACCGAGCAACGGTGGCTGCGTTCGCCAACGGCGTGCTTGAGAAGGTGCGGCGCGACGGTATTGGACCGGTCACGATGCTCGATACCTCGGATCTCAAATCCGGAGGAGGCAGCCGTCGCGAGATCCTGCGCAGCCACGACGATTGGTCAATTGTCGAGACGCTTCGCGAAAAAGGGGAGATGCTCGCGGAGCTTGAAGCGTCCTGGGCGCAACGTCTTGCGGAAAGCAAAACCGGCATGCAGACCCACCAGGAACTCGCCGATCTTTCCGAGCGCCTCATCGTCCTCGCTCTTGCCCACGACGGCGGCGACGACCGGCGCAAGACCGTCCGAGACTTCATCATGCGACTCTATGGGCTGAAGCGCGAGGTTATTGATCTCGCGCGTCCGAGTGCAACGCCCTCGGCGTGTGCAGAAGAGACATCCGAAGCACTGCGGGTGGCGACGCGCGATGCGCTCGGCCGTTTGCAGTCGGTAAACATGGTTGAAGTCGAAACCTTAAATCAGATCCGTGCCCTGTTGACCGAAGCCATCAACACGGCGGCGCAGGAAAGTCGATGAAGGTGCGGCACCATGCCGGTCTTTCTGGTCAATGCCGATCCTGCCTACCCGTTCACGCGCATCGTCCGACAGCACGGGCTAGACCTGTATGAAGACTGGCGCCCGCTTCCCGCCGTCGCCGATTATTGCGGCTTGCACGATGCAGCAGCGGAGGCCGAGCGGCGTCCGCTCTGGGGGTACTGGCCTAGGACGCTCAACGGAAACAAGGCGCTGCTGCGCAGCCACCTCGACGAGATTGTGCTGGCGGCGAGCGCGAACCGGCCAGACGCCAAGGGCGGAAGCGAGCCGAGCGGATATTATGTGTGGCTTGCGCTCGCCTCAGAGCATTGGCTGAAGGAGCAGAGCCAGCAACAGCAGCAACAACAAAAACAACCGCAACAGCAGCAACAGCGGCTAGAGGGCGGCGCCCTCGACCGCGGTATCCTGGAATACCTGCGCGCCCAGATGGCGCCGCCAAACGAGGCCGCCGTCACAAGGCCGAGCCACGCCAAGCTCGCCGGCATCTACAACCTCAGCCGCGTCGTGGCCGTTCCCACTCAGGTCGATCCGGGCGCCGAGATGCAAGCCTGCGCCCTTGCCCTTGTCGAGGATCGGCTTGTCGATTCCGTCGTCTTCCTCGTCCACCATCCGGCCATGTTCCAGGACCGCGACCGGTTGACGTTTGCGGCGCTGCGTCTGGTTGGTGCCGCGCTCGAGGACGCAGCGGTGTTTCGCCGGTTCCGGGCCGTCGCCGGCGTTCCGACCGCGCGCGTCTACATCGATAACGATTTCCTGCAACCGACCCAGTCCGACCGCCGGGTCGACTTCCTCAAGCGCGTTTTGCTCGAGGCGGAGGGCGGCGCGGGCGAAGCGCACGCCACCGGCGCGCTCGCCGGTCAGGCGCGCAAGCTGCGCACCAGCATCGAGCAGGACATGAAGCTCGTGGCACGTCCGGCGGCAGAAGAGCAGCATACCCGCGCTGCGCGCGCGACATCACGGCTGTACGCGAACGTACCGGAGAATCCGTGCAAGAACCCCGCGACGGCCGCAGCTTTCGAGTCGCGCTGGGTGGCGGTGCCCGCTGCAACCGACACGATCAGTGCCGCATCGATCGAATTCAAGCAGCGTCTCGCGGCGCATCTGCACGACGTTCAGGACCACTGGTTCAATTCCAGCCGAAGCACGGCCCTGGAATGGTCGCGCGACGACAAGGCGTTCGCCGGCAGCATCAGCGCATTGTCGTCCGGAACGAGCGGAACGCGAGAGCGCGACCTTGCGGATCTGCAAGAGGTTCGCCGCGAAGTCGCCCGGACCGTTGCCGATGCGGCGCGCGAGCAGCGTCAGGCGCGCGAAATACTGCGCCCTTCTGTCGGCCGAATCGAGGAGGAGGCCGGCGCTCCGATGTTTCGCCCGATTAGCGTCAAGAGTCCCGACGGATCAGGGCGTGAGATAGCGGCGACCGGGCCGACGACGGAGTACGGCGCGGCGGCAAGCCGGCTGCTCGAAGCGGAGGGGGGCCGCTTCGCGGCGCGGCCGGCCGTCCTGATCACGATGCTGTTCGCGATCACGCTGACGATTTCGACGGGTCTCGCCGTGATGGCGATTCCGGGTGGGCGCTCGGCACGCGACATTCTGCGCGCACTGAGCCTCGATCCTGCGACCGTCACCGGAACCATGCTGATGACCTCGCTCGTTCTGCTCGCAATCGGATTGACCGCAAGCTTTTACCGCAAGACCTCGCGACTCGCTCTGCTCGTCCTGGCCGCGGCCTTCGTAGGCACCTTGGTCGTGACCGTGTGGCAGTTCAGCGAGGCGCTCGAACAAGGCGGCACCTTCGCGGAAGCGCTAAGTGCGATCGGCTGGCATCCTCTCGCTCCGCTCGTGCTGTTCCTCGAGTTCGGGTTCATTGTCGCCATGGGGACCGGAGCGGCGAACGCCCGGCTCCGTTTCACCAACGCCTGCGTCAAGTATGAGTCGGAGGCCGAGCAGCTCAAGGGTCAGGTTCTCGCCGGGATGGCACGAGCGAAGACCTACGGCGCGAACCATTTTGCGATCGGCTGGCTGCGCGAGCTCGACGCCAGGATCGACGAGTTGGAGGTCGAGCTTTCCCGTACCGAGCCGGCCCAAAGGGTGCAGGCGGAAATCAGGAGCTGGCCCGGTTCGCAGGCGCGCGTGCAACTTTCCGAAGAAGACAAGCAACGCATCGCGAGCTTGGCGGAGGACCTGGTTGGTACGACGCGCGCCCGCTGGGTCCTGCGTACGGCACGGGCCTTTCCGGCCCCGTCGGAGAGCACACTCGAGGTGATGTTTACCGGGCTCGCTGCGCCAATTCGCGTCCCCAACACGATATTCGTCAATACCGCTCCAACATTGTCGTTCGATGTCCGCCAGCAATAGTCCCGTAGCGGCCAGCGCCCCGCGGCCGGCGGGTACCAAGGCGCAACTGCTGGGCGCGCTCACCCTCCTGCTTGCGCTCGGCATCATTGCGACGCTGTCGATCGCAAGCCTTGCGACGTTGATGCCGCGTGGGACCCGGCTCGCGCTGGCCTATGTCCTGATGGTCGCCGGGCTCAGCTCCTTCCTCTATGCGCGCGCCAGCGCCTGGACCCGGACCGAGGATCCCGCCTCCGCAGCCGCCAACGTCTTTGCCGGTTTGATCGCGGCGCTCGCTTCGGCGTACCTGCTGTGGATCTCCCATGGGGCGCAGAGCCTGTTCGCGTGGCTGTTCGACTTTGTCGGCGACATGCTGCGCGACACGGCCGCGTTGCGTCGCCTGACCATCTGGGTCTGGTTCGTGTTTTTCGTCGCCAACGCGCTGGTGCTACTTGGCTACGTACTGCTTCGGTGGATACTCGTTCTTCCAGCACGGTGGATGTTCGCGCACTTGCGGCGCCGGCGCGAACGCTGGGTCGGATTTTTCACCAACACTGCGCTGCATGTCGGCTTGTTGATATTCCTTGTTGTCAACATCGTGACGCTTTTTCTGATCGCGTTTTGGGTCTCGGCCGCGCCGGCGACCACGGTGTGGCGAATTCCGAACGAGGTCGCCTATTTCCCCTGGGTCGCAACCGTCATTCTGATCGCCGAACTCGCCGGTTCGTTCCGTGCGGCTGGTTCTGCCACGCGAACCAGTCTCGCCGCACCGTGGCCCGCGGCGGCGGCTCCCGGTGCAAAGAGTGTCGAGGACTTGTACCGGCTTTTGACGGCGAACGACTCCGGCATCGTGATGTGGGCCGACGAACCGGACGGCGAACGCCCGAACGGCAGCGGTACCTCGGATGAACTGGCGCAAAAAGCCGTCGCGACCATGCGCAGCGAACGCGCACGAAGCATTGTCGAAAATCTGCGGCGTTCCCGCGATCCTTCGCGAAAACCGGTGCTCGCGGCCGCGAACATCCTCGAAACCGCCGAGGCGATCGACGATTTCATCGGCACCGAAACGGGACCGCGACGAAGTCTTCTCCTGCTGGAGACTCTCACCAGCGCCCATTTCACGCTGTTCGGGGAGCTCGTGCTCGACACGCTGGATGAGGGTGGTGTCGCGCTATGCCTTTGTCCCGACACGCAGATCGCACAGGCCAGGAAGAGCTTCGCGGATGTGTTCGCGGCGAACGGCGCCGAGTTCGTGGTTGACATGCTCGTTCCGCGCGCGGGCGCCAAGGCCGAAGAGGCATTGCATCACCTGATCATCCTGGGCCCTTCGGAGTTCGACCGCTACATGCTGGCCGAGGCCACGCGGCGCGACAAGGAGGTGCGGCGGCTCGCCTTGGTGATGGTGCTCGATCTGCACTTGATGGACATGGCGAAGGTGAGCTTGTCGCTGCGCCGATTGTGGCAGAGCGTCCCGTTCAAGGACGTGCGACTCCTGGTGGGTTGCTCCGGCGTCGACAATATCGAAATCTTCATCAAGAACCATCTTCACGCCGGGACACCACGGCCGGTCGGCCGCCTGTCAGTGTTTGCCGGAAAAGCGTCCGAACTTTATCGTATCGCGATCGAATCCAGTTCCGCCACCGCGCGGATGCTTGCCGAGGACGAAAAGCTACTCGGATATCGCGGCGGCATCGATCGAGGAGGAATCAGCAGCGTCGCCGCACTGGTCGCGCTGCTATCGATCAAGGAAGGCTTCGTTCCCGTGATCCATGATCCGCTGTCGCGCTGGCAGTTTCGCCAAGCCGACGGCTTCGACACGGACGAGCCATGGTCGAGCGACATCGCGAATGCGCCGCTTCTCGATGCGCTTGCCACCGACACGGCGGCGACGTTCAGGAAGGTCGAAGTGGTTCACTATCTACCGGATCGCGAGAGCCCGGCCTATGCTCGTGTCGTGATCGTCGAAGCGGGCGATAATTGGTTTGCAGACGCCGCGCGGTCCTATTTCTTTCCGGATTCGTACGACACCCTCGTGGTGGTGGTTATCAAGCGAACCGAACTGCTGCCCTACATCTATCACGCGGTCGATCGGCGCAGCTTGGGTCTCGCACCCCCGGGCGTACTCGCACCGGCGCCGGGGGTCGGTCCGGCAGAACTCGCCTACATCATGCAGGACCGGCTGAATTCGCCCTCGGGTCTCCGGCTGAGCGCGCTTGAGAACCTGTTTAAGACCTTCGCGGCATCCGACCATTTGATGGAGAACGCGCAGATTGGCAGCGATCAGATGGGCATCAGGCGCGCGTTCGAATGGACGCCGAACGCCCCGAAAGTCGACGTCAAGCTCGAGATCGTAGAAATCACCGGCGAGCCGGCGTTCAGAGTGCCGGCCGAGATCGCGCTTCCGAAGCTTCTTGAGGTCAGGAAGGACGGCGAGAAATTTGGCGAGCTCGTGGCCGGCGATTTCGGCCTCGTGTACGCCCGTGGGACCACGTTTCACATCGGCGGCGGCTATCATGTGATTCAGAATGTCGGCCACGATGGCAGTATCGGGGTCGCGGCCGTGGGGCATGACAACGCCAGCCAGACCCGGCGCCCCTCACCGCGGATCCAGGTTCACTATACCCTCGACTTCAGGGATTTCGTCGTGGCGAGCGCACCGCCGCCGCACGTGAATGACGTGTCGACCTACGGCCTCCACATCGAGACACGAACTATCTTGGCCGGCCGCGCGCAACGCCGCACGGTCGGCTTCTACGACGAATACGAGAATGAGCCGCCATTCGACATTACCGGCAACTCGGTGCGGCGGTCCGATCAGCAGATTGCCGTACGGTGGCGCAGCCTGGAAGGTCAGGGGGAAGAGCTCGCAACGGCGCGCAATGTACGCGTTCTGCACATCATGTACGCACGCAGTGCCGTCCAGGCGCCCGATGGGCCTCGGGTGGCATTAAAGATCGTACGCACGAGCCGCGCCAACTATGCGGCACGCCAGGCTCACACCCTGTGTATCCTGTGGAAGGAGCTCATCCGAACCTCGTTTCCAATCCACGCTTCCCGCGTCACGGTCGTATCGCCGCAGGTCGAGCCTCTGCACGCCGCACTGCTGAGGGAGCCGCCTGAAGGGTCATTGCCCTTGTCACCGCGCGGCCAATACGCGGTACGTCAATATGGACGGGTAACCGTCCTTAGCGACCCGCTCGATGTCGGCATGGCGCTCTCCGGCGATCAGCGTGCGTTCCTCGCCGAGCCGACCACGCGCCGTATCGACATCTATGTGATCGAGGATGCGGACTGGGATCTCGGGGTGGTCCGCGCGATCGTCGGAGAGGATGACCTGTTTCGACATCTGGGGGCCTGCGTCAATCTTTACGGGCTCGATCCGCCCGCCGAGAAGCCGATCGGCAGTCATGGCTTTCTGGGTTTTGGCGGGCGCGATCGCGATCCGACCCTCTTGCTCGGCCAGTTGAGGTGGGTGTTGGGAATGGAGGCGGCATCCCAGGAGCCCAGTGCGACGCCCGATACGGAGGACGACCCAACACGACCTGAGAGCGATCCGGCCCGAACCGATCGTCCGCAACGGCCACGGCCGAAGCGCGCGCGCAAGCCGGCCGCCAGCAAGCAGCAGTAATGGGCATGTTCAGGTTGCGGCGATGCGGTCTCGGAATACTGGTCCTGGCACTGGCGGCCGGCGTCGCGGCTCCGGCCGCGCATGCCAAAGTCGTCGGCTTGGTTTTCGACGACTCGGGCTCGATGTTGCGCAGCTACCACCTGCCGCTTCTCGGCGCGCAACTGCTGGCATCCTCGCTTGACGGGCGGCCCAACCAGGACCGCTTCTTCGCCATCCGCCTTTCCAAGTTCCGCGACCGTTTCGAGAACAGCGACCGGTCTACGCAGTACACGTATGTGCCGATCCTGCCAGGCGGGGTTCGATCGTCGGATATCGGACCCGACACGGTCGATCAGCTCGTGGCCGTCGCGCCAGACCTCGTGGAGCGGCTGGACATCACGCCCGGCGAGCCGCTGCGGCGGACCATCGGCAGCATTCGCAACTGGCCGATCGATGTGACGACTCCGACGCCGTATGAGCCGGTCGAGATGATGCTCGACAAGCTCGCACGCGAGACCAATTCGGGCGAAGACGCACACTTGGTCATCATCTCGGACGGATCGTTTTATGACGACGTGCCCGGCATGATGGCGAGCCGGGAACGCCTGCGGGCCAATTATGCGGTCTGGCAGCAACGGATGAAGGGTCCGCTGACCGTTCATTTCCTGCTGATCAAGAACGGCGCCACTGAGGACAGACGGAATGAACTCCAGCGACAGGTGGATCGCCAAGGCGTCATTGCCGGGCTGATCGGAACCTTCGTGCCGCTCAGCCGGAGCTATTCGGTCGACGGATTTGAAGATTTGACCAACACCATGATCGAGATCATGGCGCGCATCTCCGCGACGGATCGCGACCGAGCTTCGGCAATCGTGCGGCGCATCGGCGACACGGTCGAGCTCAATGTGCCGTTCTCGATCTCGCGTATCATCACTGCCGGCATTGCCGAGGATCCCAATCGGGCTGCGCGGCCGACTGGAATCGAAGGAGGGGTCAAGCCGGCGGGGCGGATCGACGCGGAAGTCGCTATGGCGCGGCCGGACACGCTTGCCCGGTGGCCCCGCGCACGGCTCGTCGGGGACGTAAGCCAGTTTTTGTTCGACGAGGCTTTGCCGCGTGGCCGCCACATCATCCGTTTCGACGGCGCGGTGGGCGCGAACGTCGAAGTGCTGTTCCGCTCCGATATTTCACTCGGCTGGAGCTTGCGTGACAGGGAGAACCGCATCCTTTTCCGCTCGCGCGACGTCGAGCAGGGTTCAGTCGGAACTCCGACGCCTGCGCCGATCGGCCGGCCGTTGAGGATCGATGTCGACGTTTTCGACCGCCTCGCGAAGCAGATGGCCGAACTCAGCGGATTCCCCCCGGACGCCATCGTCGAGCTCGTGGTGCGCGATTCCCAAGGGCGCGACCGCCCGCCGCAACGCCTCGCGCTTGCGCCCGACCGTTCCGCTTTCACGGCGCCAATCACATTCGATCAGGTCGGGGATTACGCGATCAGCGTCCGCATGCGCCTGCCGGGATTCGTAACCACCGAAACCGCGGCCATCAACGTTCGCGCCCACGACAACATCGTCGAATTGACGGCAAAGGTGGAGCCACAAGGGGAAGCGGAACGGGATTTCCGCAAGGTCGATGATATCGACGTGCTGACTCCGAAGGCGGGACGCGGGTCTGCTGGCACACTCGCGCGCGTGCTGATTACGCCGAGCGGCGCGCGCAAGGGCGAACTCGACCTGTCGGTCAACGGCCTGCCAGCTGGACTCGAGGCGCGCCTGGACGGCGCACCGATCCCGCCAGGAGGTCTCCGGCACCCATTCCAGACAGGGCGCCCGATCGCCATCGATCTGGAGCGGACGGCGGAGTTCACCGGACTCACAGGACGCGCCATCGAACGCAGCGAAATCAGTGTGGCGGCGCGGGCGCGCGAACCGCGCCAGGGCGCGGTCTCGGCGGTCGTGCGCGTCGCGCCGGTCGCCGATCCGCCGCGTCTCGAAATGCTGAGCGCCAATACGGTTAT
>JBAVXH010000147.1:0-11907 GCA_049698215.1 Xanthobacteraceae bacterium
GCTTGCGCATCTCGGAAAGGCTTGCGAGCGCCGCAGCAAAGCCTTCAATCGCCGCGGCTTCGCCGGCGCGGCGGTCCTCCTCGCTCTCGTCCTCGTCGATGACTTCGATCACGCCCTTCAGCGAGAGGATGCCGTCGACCGCGGGCGGCGCGGCCTTGATGCGCCTGGCGACATCCTCGACGGTAGACAGAATCGCCGCGAGCACCGGCTCGTTCACGCGCACCACCGGCGCGACGCCGGCGCGTTGCACCGTCAGGTTGGCGTGGATCGTGCCGCGCGCGAGCGCCTCGGTGGCGCGCGCACGCAATGCCGGCTCGATCGCGTCCCAGCCAGGCGGAACGCGCAGACGGAGTTCGAGCCCCTTTGCGTTGACCGATTTGATTTCCCAGTGCCAGGCGTAATTGCCGGATACGCCGTCGGCCCGCGCGAAGCCGGTCATGCTCGACAGCGCCATCAGCACCGAATCCCGTTTCGAAATCGCGGGCGACCTTAGCGGCGGGGTTTCGGGGTCACAAGGCTGTAAGGCGCAATAAGTGCAGCGTAGCGAAACGCATTGCGCCATCGAAGTTCAAGAGGCACACCGGTGCCGCGGCGGAGAAGCGGCGCAATGCGCGTCGCCCCCGCCTTCGCGGGGGCATGCTTATTGCGCCCTATTGCGCCTTGGCCTTGGCTTTCTGCTTTGTGTTCTTGGCCGGGGCGACCTGCGGCGCGGGGTCGGCTGCCTGAGGCGCGGGCTCGCTGAATTGCATCGCGCGATCCGGAGCCGCCGAGCCCGAGCGAACCGTCTGCTCGAACTGCCGCAGCTTGGCAACGTTCTGCTGATGCTGGGCCAGGTTCTCGGCAAACGCATGCGCGCCGGTCCCGTCGGCGACGAAGTAGATCTCCTTGGTGCGCGCCGGATTGGCCGCCGCCTCGAGCGAGGCACGGCCCGGGTTCGCGATCGGGCCCGGCGGCAGGCCCTCGATCGCATACGTGTTGTAGGGCGTCGGCTGCTCGATCTCGGAACGCATGATCGGACGCCCCAACGTCCCCTTGCCGCCCACCAGCCCGTAGATGATGGTCGGATCGGATTGCAGCTTGATGCGCTGACGCAGCCGGTTCACGAACACGGCTGCAACGCGCGAGCGCTCGTCCGGCCGGCCCGTCTCCTTCTCGACGATCGAGGCCAGCGTCACCAGCGACTCCGGCGTCTTGACCGGGATGTCGGCGTTGCGGCGCTCCCAGATTTCCTGCACGGCGCGGCGGTGCGCGTTCTGCATCCGCTGGATCACCTGCTCGCGCGTCGTGCCGCGGGGAAAGTTGTAGGTCTCGGGGAGCAACGTTCCTTCCTTCGGTATTTCGCGGATGTTGCCGGCAAGGAAATCCACTTCCGCGAGTCGCGTGACGATCTGCTCGGAGGTCAGACCTTCCGGGATCGTGAAGGCGTGCTGCACGACCTTGCCTTCGATGATCGTGTCGATCGCTTCGCGCAGCGTGACCTGCTTGGCGAACTTGTACTCGCCATACTTCAGGTCGTCCTTCGCCTTGAGCACCAGCACGCCGCCGATGAAAACCCATGGCTGCTCGATAACGTTCTCGCGCGCCAGCAGATCGGCAATCTCGCGCAGGCCGAGCCCCCTCGGGATGTTGACGATCTTCTCGCGATCGAGCGGACCCTGCGCTTCGAACTTGTGCTTGCCGTACGACCAGGCGACCCCGCCGGCGATGGCGACGAGCAAAATGATCGAGAAGATCGCGTTCCCGGCGATGATCAGCGGGTGGCGCGCGCGGCGCGAGGGCCGCTTCGGCTCCGGCATGTATTCTGGCTCCAGCGCAGCGCGCGGACTGCGCGGCGCGACGCGCCTTGATTCACCGAAAACTGTGGCGCCGGAAGGGCCTGCGTCTGCGGTCATGTCCACTCGCTGGATGTTCGACGCAGGGTAATTCCAATTATGGCAAAAGGGTGAATCTTGGGTCCCTGCTCCAGCCTAAGCCGCCGCGCGGCGGAAAACCAGCGAAGCGTTGGTGCCGCCGAAGCCGAATGAGTTCGAGAGCACCACGTCGATGTCGCGCTGACGCGCTTTGTGCGGCACGAGGTCGATCGGGGTCTCGACCGACGGATTGTCGAGATTGATGGTGGGCGGCGCCACGCGATCGCGGATCGCGAGCACCGAAAAGATGGCTTCGACCGCGCCGGCCGCGCCGAGCAAATGGCCGATGCAGGACTTGGTCGAGGACATCGACACCTTGCCCGCCGCATTGCCGAGCACGCGCTCGACAGCTCCGAGCTCGATTCCGTCGGCCATCGTCGAGGTACCGTGGGCATTGATGTAGTCGATCTCGGCAGACGAGACGCCGGCCCGCTTCAGGGCCGAGTTCATGCAGCGGTACGCGCCGTCACCATCCTCGGACGGGGCCGTGATGTGGTAGGCGTCGCCCGACAGGCCATAGCCGACCAGTTCGGCATAAATCCTCGCGCCGCGCGCTTTGGCGTGCTCGTACTCCTCCAGCACCAGAACGCCGGCACCCTCGCCCATGACGAAGCCGTCGCGGCGTTTGTCGTAGGGTCGCGACGCCTTGGGCGGATCGTCGTTGAACGCCGTGGACAGCGCGCGGCAGGCCGCAAAGCCCGCCATCGAGAGTCGATTGATCGGAGATTCGGTTCCGCCGGCGACCATCACGTCCGCGTCGCCCAACGCGATCATTCGCGCAGAGTCGCCGATCGCATGTGCGCCGGTCGAGCAAGCGGTCGCGACCGCGTGGTTCGGCCCCTTCAATCCGAATTCAATCGACACGTAGCCGGAGGCGAGATTGATGATACGGCCGGGGATGAAGAACGGGGACACCCGGCGCGGGCCTTTTTCAGCGAGGACCAGCGAGGTTTCGGCGATGCCCTCGATGCCGCCAATGCCGGACCCGATCATCACGCCGGTCGCGATCTGATCGTCACGACTCGTCGGCTTCCAGCCGGAATCGTCAAGCGCCTGCCGGGCCGCACACATCGCATAGATGATGAAATCGTCGACCCGCCGCTGCTCCTTCGGCTCCATCCACTGATCGGGATTGTAGGTGCCGTTCGAGCCGTCGCCGCGGGGAATCTGGCACGCGATCTTTGCCGCCAGATCCTCAACTTCAAATTTTTCGATTCTGCGGGCGCCGCTCTGGCCCGCCAGGAGACGCTGCCAAGTCTCCTCGACGCCGCAAGCCAACGGCGTCACCATGCCAAGCCCTGTGACGACAACACGCCTCATGCCGAGTTCCTAGAGCCCGCACCGTGGCGCGGATTCGAGCTGCAGGCCGAAATGTCGCGAAATCGAACTCAGCTTTTTGCGTTCTTTTCGAGGAATTTCACCGCATCGCCGACGGTCAGGATTGTCTCGGCGGCGTCGTCCGGAATTTCGCAACCGAACTCTTCCTCGAACGCCATCACAAGCTCGACGGTGTCGAGACTGTCGGCGCCGAGATCGTCGATGAAGCTTGCGGAGTCGGTCACCTTGTCGGGCTCGACGCCAAGATGGTCCACCACGATCTTCTTGACCCGCTCGGCAATGTTCTCACTCATCGCTTTCACCCTCGCATCGTCTCATTGGGCTTCAGCCGCGCGACCCGAGCCGTCGCGGCTTCGTCGGCGGAAGGTGGCGAACTTCCCCAAGGGATCGTTCGGTGGCCCCCATTTGCCCGGTTACCCCGACCAAGCGGGGTTCGGTTATCACACTTCAGAAAGCCTTGCAAAGCAAGCTTCCTCATTCCGCAACACCACGTAAGTGCGTGGCCTATCACTCAAATCATCGCCGTGCCAAGAACAATGATGCGCTCATCCACGAGCGCGGTGACGGGCGAGGCTCGACGCAAAATGCGATCAGCTCACGCCCGCGTGGCCTTGAATGCCACCACATCGTCCGGTGTTCCAATCGCGGTTCCCCTCGCGCCCTCCGCGATGCGTTTCACGAGTCCGGACAGTACTTTTCCGGACCCGACCTCATAGAACGTATCGACGCCTGCGCCGGCCATGAATGCAACCGACTCACGCCACCGCACCGTGCCGGTCACTTGCGCGATCAGCGATGTCACGATCTCGGCGGGATCGCTGATCGGACGCGCGAGCACATTGGCGACAAGCGGCACGACGGGTGACTTCACCTGGACCTTCGCAAGCGCCTCGGCCATGGCGTCGGCGGCAGGCTGCATCAGTGCGCAATGGAAGGGAGCGGACACGGGCAGCAGCATCGCGCGCCGTGCCCCTTTGCCTTTCGCGATCTCGACCGCGCGCTCGACCGCCGCCTTGTCGCCGGACACCACGACCTGGCCTCCGCCATTGTCGTTCGCGGCCTGGCAGACTTGTCCCTCGGCTGCCTCGGCTGCGACGGCAACGGCCGCGTCGAAATCCAATCCCAGGAGCGCCGCCATCGCGCCGGCGCCGACCGGCACTGCGGCCTGCATCGCGCGGCCGCGGATCCGCAAGAGCCGCGCGGTGTCGGGGATGGTCAGGGCGCCGGCCGCGGCAAGCGCCGAATATTCTCCGAGCGAGTGGCCGGCCACGAACGCGGCATCGCGCGACAGCTCGAGGCCCGCTTCTGCTTGAAGGACACGCATGGCGGCGAGCGAGACGGCCATCAGCGCAGGCTGCGCGTTCTCCGTCAGCGTCAGCCGATCGGCGGGGCCGTCCCACATCGTCGCCGTCAGCGTCTCGCCGAGCGCCTCGTCGACCTCGGTGAACACCTCGCGAGCGGGCGGAAAGGTATCCGCGAGGGCCTTGCCCATGCCGACGGCCTGGCTCCCCTGCCCGGGAAAAACAAATGCGACTGTCATCATAGCCTTCTGAAAAGACGAGGGTTTATGCCAATAGTCCAGGTCCGCCTGTCAAGCCGGAGAAGAAAATTTCCGGCCCGAAAACCTTTCGACAATCATTGCTTGCGATACTCAAAGTCACAATCATACCGCGGTACCTCCGGCGCGCCACCGATGCATCAGATTTCAGAGGCGGACATCGAACGGGCGCGCGCCGATCCCCGCGCCAAGCAGGCGCTGCTTGCGGCGGCGCTCGAACAACTGCTTGCGACGCTCTACCGGATGCAGCACGACCCGGCGCATTTGAACCCTGAGAGCCTGCGCCAGCTCCGCGCGGGCGCCATGATGGCGGCCAACGTCGCGGACTTGATCCGCGATCTGGAAGAGCAAACACATCTCGCGGAATCCGCCTGAGAAACCGGCTGATTGCGCGCTTGCCAGCCGTCAAAATCTGGCTATAACCCCCGCTTCTGCTCGGTCCCGGCCGGGAGCTGAACGGACGGCCAGTACGTGCGCAATGTGCTGGTAGGACCGCATGGTCCGGCGTCCCGTGTTCCCGCCTTCCTGAGAACTTCTCTGCCTTTCCCGAAGGGCACGAGGGGCTTGGCGCCGGAACGAGCACACACAAGGGAAAGGCAAATCATGCCGTTGTACGAACACGTCTATCTGGCGCGCCAGGACTTGAGCGCGCAGCAGGTCGAGGAGATGACCACCGCCTACAAGGGCGTCATCGAAGGCCTCGGCGGCAAACTCGTCAGCGACCCCGAGTACTGGGGCGTCAAGAGCCTCTCGTTCCGCATCAAGAAGAATCGCAAGGCACACTTCACCATGCTCAAGCTCGATGCGCCGCCGGCCGCGCTCACCGAGATCGAGCGGCAGCAGCGTCTCTCCGAAGATGTGCTGCGCTATCTCACCATCCGGGTCGACGCGCACGAAGAGGGCCCCTCCGCGATGATGCGCAAGGTCGATCGCGATCGCGAGCGCGACGAACGGCGCGGCGACCGGTTCGACAGCTTCGATCGCGGTGATCGCGGCGACCGTGGCCCGCGCGGCGACCGCGGCGGACGCCGGCGCGAAGAAGGCGGCGACGAAGCCGCTCCGGTGCAGGAGTAACATCATGCAGTTTGCAGCATCTCAAGGGCGCCGCCCGTTCTTCCGCCGTCGCAAGACCTGCCCGTTTACCGGCACCAACGCGCCGAAGATCGACTACAAGGACGTGAAGCTGTTGCAGCGTTACGTCTCGGAGCGCGGCAAGATCGTGCCGAGCCGCATCACCGCGGTCTCGACCAAGAAGCAGCGTGAGCTGGCGCGCGCAATCAAGCGGGCGCGTTTCCTCGGACTTCTGAACTACGTCATTCGGTAGCGCGCGAATGCATGATCCCGAAAAGTGGACACCGGTTTTCGGAAAAGATCATGCAGATGAATCAAAAGTGGGTACCGGTTTTTGCGTTAAGATCGCGCGCCCACGAATAGAGACTTCACGAGAGACCGGCGGGATGACCCGCCGGTCGATGGTTGGGGCGAACCGCCTCTAACCGCTTTAAAGAGCGGGACAGCTGACGATGATGCAGATCGTTCTCATTGCGCTCGGCGCGGCCGCGGCCTCCGCGTTGCTGTTTGCGTCGATTGCGTCCGGTTCACCGCTCGCCTTTCTCCTCGCCAATTTCGCCCAGCTTCCAATCATGCTGGCGGCGATCGGCTGGACGCATCTCGCCGGCCTTCTCGCCGCACTGATCGCGTCCGCGGCTCTTGCGGTCGCAACGACGGGCCCGGTTGCGCTCGCCTTTCTCTTGAGCATCGCCCTGCCCGCCTGGGGGATCGGTTATCTCGCGCTGCTCGGACGGCCAAGCGAATCCAATCCCGTCGGAATCGAATGGTACCCGATCGGCCGCATCGTGGTGTGGACCGCGATCCTTGCGGCGCTCATCGTGCTCGTCACGATGCTGCGCTACGGCTTCGACGCCGCTCAGATCCAGGCCGGCTTGCGGCGCGAGCTGGAGCGCGGTTTGCGCTTCCTCGCCGGCGTGCCGGCGAATTCGCCATTGCAGCTCCCGAGCATCCGCGATCCGGAGCATCTCCTTGATGTGCTCGTCCCGATCGTCCCGCCGCTGAAGGCGACCGCGTTGGCCGCGACCAGCCTGATCAATCTCTGGCTCGCGGCGTTGATCGTGCGCGTCTCGGGCCGGCTCAAGCGGCCGTGGCCGCAGATCGCGCAGTTGTCGTTTCCGCCGTTCGCCCCAACCGTTTTGGCGATCGCGGTCGTCGGCACGTTCCTGCCCGACCTGATTGGACTGATCAGCGGGGTGTTCGCCGCAACGCTGCTGTTCGCCTATGCGCTGCTCGGCTTTGCGGTCGTTCACGTGCTGACCGCGAGCTTTGCCGGCCGCAGCTTCATGCTGAGTGGGCTTTACTTCGTCGTCGCCTTGTTCGGCTGGCCGATCGTCCTGATGTCGCTGCTCGGGCTGCTCGAAACCATCGCGTCGTTCCGCGCGCGCGCCGCCGCGCGCCGTCCGCCTCCCACACCAACCCGCTAATTCAAAACACGAACGGAGACCAAGATCATGGAAGTCATTCTGCTCGAACGCGTCGGACGGCTCGGACAAATGGGCGATGTTGTCCGCGTCAAGGACGGCTTTGCGCGCAACTTTCTGCTGCCACAGGGCAAGGCGCTGCGCGCCACCAAGGACAACCGCTCGAAATTCGAGGGCATGAAGGTCCAGCTCGAGGCGCGCAATCTCGAACAAAAGACCGAGGCCGACAAGATCGGCGGCAAACTGAACGGCAAGAACTTCACGGTGCTGCGCCAGGCGTCAGAAACCGGACAGCTCTTCGGCTCGGTGTCGGCGCGCGACATCGCCACCCTTCTGGTCGACGGCGGCTACACGGTGACCCGCAACCAGATTGCGCTGCATGCGCCGATCAAGATGATCGGCATGCACACCATCCCGGTCGCGCTCCATCCGGAGGTCGAGGTCGCGGTCACGGTCAATGTGGCGCGCAACGCCGATGAGGCGGCGCGTCAGGCCCGCGGCGAAGACATGACGCAGCGGCGCGAGGAGGCCGACGAAACAGCCGAAGCAGCAGCGGCGGCGGCAGCCGCCTTCTTCGAGAAGCCCGAGGACGCCGATCGCGATCAGGGCAAGGGCGAGGACGAAAAGAACGACTGAACGAGGTCCGCCGGCGGACCTTCAGGCAGCGGCGGCATCGGAATATTGAGCTGCTCCGCCGGCTCCGCGGCCGGCGCGGCGGCAGCCGAGGCGGTGTTGAGGACCGCCGTTTGCCGGGAATCTTCGGCAGCAGGCTGCGTCGCTGGCGCGGCATGCGGAGCGACCGGAGCCTCATGCGCGTTCGCGTGCTGCCGCTCCTTGCCCCGCAAGGTGCGGGGCTGGATCGCCTCCGCACTCTCGGCCTGCGGCTGCGCGGCGAGCTGCTCGCCCTTCTTGGATTTGCCCTTTGCGGCGGCCGCATCAGCAGCCGCAGATCCCTTCTTCGCTTCCGGGGCGCTTCCGGCCGCCACCAGGTAGGCCGCCATCGCGGCGCTCATTTCCGGTCCGGTGGTGTAATGCTGGCGCAGAAAGCCGGCAACCTGCCCGCTTTTTGCCAGTCCCCGCGGGCTCTTGTGACACGCCGAACAGTTCGACGCGAAGGTCCTGGCGGCATCCCGCGGGTCGCCCAGCACGGTCTGCGCCCGCACCGCCGCGGCACCCAGGGCGGCTACCAAGGCCCCGAAAAGAACGATCCGACCGAATCCGGACACCAGCCCATCTCCCCGAAAATTTCCCGCGCCCAACTCTAACGCATTCTCGGACCAAATTGCGGCGTTTCATGGGGATGTCGGGCTTCATGCCTTGAGGTTCGCGACCGAAAAACCCCACGCGAAGGTCGGGCTTGTTTCGTGCACCCCTGTTCGGCCTGAAGCCTGGACCGCGCCGAGCGGAAGTTCGGTACGGAATCGTACAGCGCCAATTGTCCTAAGCTCGTGAACCGGCTGTGCTAATTCGAACAGTTCCCAATTGCCGTCCTTGGGTAAGTTTGCTCTAATTGTCACGGTTCTGACGTGTCGGCCTGCCGCGCGGCAGGTTTTCCGTCGCTCTCGGTTCGCGGCGTCTTGTTCCACGCTTCGCCGCCGCGGCCGTCAGGCCGGCGGTAGTGTGGTGTGAGCCGGTCAATGGATCGCGCGCTGGAATTTGTACTGAGGTCGTTCATCCGTCACGGGACGCTGCGGCTCACCACCGCAAGCGGCAACGTTCTGCAATTCGGCGACGGTACCGGCGAACCGGTCGCAGTCCGCTTCACGACACGCGCCGCCCAGTGGGGGATGCTGCTCGATCCCGAGCTCAAGGTCGGCGAAGCCTACATGGACGGCACGCTCCTGATGGAGCGAGGCTCGATCGCGGACTTCCTGCATCTTGCGATGTCGCAGGACAAATCCGGCAAGCCGCTGCAGTGGGCGCGCCTGCAATGGCTCGTGCGCTATCTCTCGCGCCGGCTCGCGCAATTCAATCCGCCCACCCGCGCGCGCCGCAACGTGGCGCATCACTACGATCTCGACAAGCACCTCTACGCGCTCTTCCTCGACGCCGACCGGCAATACAGCTGCGCCTATTTCGAGCACCCCGAGCAATCGCTCGACGATGCGCAGCTCGCCAAGAAGCGGCACATCGCCGGCAAGCTTCTCGTTGGCCCCGACGCGCGCGTATTGGACGTCGGTTCAGGCTGGGGCGGCATGGGGCTCTATCTTGCCGAAATCGCCGGCGCCCGGGTGACCGGCGTCACGCTCTCGGAAGAACAGCTCGCCCTCTCGAGCGTGCGCGCCGATGAGAAGGGCTTGGCCGGCCGCGTCGAATTTCGTCTCGAGGACTACCGCGATATTGCGGAGCGTTTCGACCGCATCGTGTCGGTGGGCATGTTCGAGCACGTGGGCATCGGCTACTACGATGTCTTCTTCCGCAAGTGCGCCGAAGTCCTCTCCGACGACGGCGTGATGCTGCTGCACTCGATCGGGCGGTCGGAAGGACCGGGCGTCACGAATCCCTGGATCAGCAAGTACATTTTCCCCGGCGGCTACATCCCTGCCCTCTCCGAAGTGCTGCCTGCCGTCGAGCGCGCCGGGTTCCTCGTCACCGACATCGAGATTTTGCGGCTGCATTACGCCGAGACGCTGAAGCACTGGCGCGAAAGGTTCCTGGCGCACCGCGACGACCTGCTCAAGAGCTATGACGAGCGGTTTGTGCGCATGTGGGAGTTCTACCTCGCGGCATCCGAGATGGCGTTCCGCGAGCAGAACCTGATGGTTTTCCAGTTGCAGCTGACCAAACGGCAAGGTGTGGTTCCCATCACGCGCGACTACGTCGCGCGCGAGGAAGCGCGTTTGCGCGACCTGGAGAGCGGCAGCCGTCCGCCATTGCGCCTCGCAGGCGAGTAGGCTGCGCGCCGCCGACTGACAAAAGCCTGTCAAGCTGCGATTGCGCGAATCAGGCCGCCAAAGTGTGTGCCAGTGAGAATCGTGGACAACGGTATCTCGGCCAACGAAGTCTTCACCTTCGCCACGCGCCGGTGCTAAGAGCCAAATACTGTTCAGCACACGAGTGCGTTTTCAAACATGGCTGGCGAGCAAACCGCGCGTAAGGCCGCGCAAGATACACTTGTCTTCCGTGCTGCCCCGCACAACATCGAGGCGGAGCAGGCGCTGCTGGGTGCGCTCCTCGTCAACAACGAAGCGTTCTACCGCGTCTCCGATTTTCTGGAGCCGGTGCACTTCTTCGAGCCGATCCACCAGAAGATCTACGAGCTCGCCGCCAGCCTGATCCGCGCCGGCAAGGTCGCGAGCCCCGTGACGCTCAAGACCTTCCTGCCGCCCGACCTCGATATCGCGGGACTGAACGCAAGCCAGTACCTCGCGCGGCTCGCCGCCGAGGCGACGACGGTCATCAACGCCGAGGACTACGGGAGGACGATCTACGATCTCGCCGTCCGGCGCACGCTGATCATCATCGGCGAGGACATGGTCAACGTCGCCTACGACGCTCCGGTCGATCTTAGCCCCAGCGATCAGATCGAGGAGGCTGAACGGCGGCTCTACGAGGTCGCGGAAAGTGGGCGCTATGACGGGGGCTTCCAGCGCTTCGCAACGGCTTTGACCACCGCGGTCGACATGGCGGCGCGCGCCTATCAGCGCGACGGAAAGCTGTCGGGCCTTGCGACGGGGCTTGCCGATGTCGACCGCATGATGGGCGGCCTGCAGCACTCGGACCTGGTGATCCTCGCGGGCCGTCCCGGCATGGGCAAGAGCGCGCTTGCAACAAACGTCGCCTACAACATCGCCAAGGCGTGGCGCGGCGAGGTGCGGCCCGACGGGCGCACCGAAAGCGTGAACGGCGGTATCGTCGGGTTGTTCTCGCTCGAAATGTCGGCCGAGCAGCTTGCAACCCGCATCATCTCCGAGCAAACCGAAATCCCGTCGTATCGCATCCGGCGCGGCGAGATCGACCCTACGGACTTCGATCGCATCGCGCAGATGGCGCGCGAGATGGAGACGATCCCGCTCTATATCGACGAGACCGGCGGCATTTCCATCGCGCAACTGACCGCGCGGGCACGGCGGCTGAAGCGCCAGCGCGGGCTCGATCTGCTGGTGATTGACTACATCCAGCTTCTCACCGGATCGAGCCGCCGCGCGCAGGAAGGCCGCGTGCAAGAGGTGACCGAGATCACCACCGGGCTCAAGGCCTTGGCCAAGGAGCTTAACGTTCCGATTCTGGCGCTCTCTCAGCTCTCGCGGCAGGTCGAGAGCCGCGACGACAAGCGCCCGCAACTTTCCGACCTGCGCGAGTCGGGATCGATCGAGCAGGACGCCGACGTCGTGTTGTTCATCTTCCGCGAGGAATACTACCTGAAGAACAAGGAGCCGCGCCCAGGCAGCGAAGAGCACTTCAAGTGGCAGGCCGAGATGGACGCCGTCATGGGCAAGGCCGAGCTCATTATCGGCAAGCAGCGCCACGGCCCGACCGGCACCGTGCAATTGCACTTCGAGGCGAATGTGACGCGCTTCTCCGACCTCGCCGACACTGGACGGCTTCCCGAGCGGCATTGATCGCGGCCTGCGGGCCACCGATGATGGCTAGTGTGGCGGTTCAGAAG
>JBAVXH010000148.1:0-60853 GCA_049698215.1 Xanthobacteraceae bacterium
CACCGGCACCGCGCCGGCGAACGTGTCGGCGACCGAGGACGGCGGCTCTGTGGCCGTCACGGGCCTGTCGATTGCGGACGTCGACGCGACCCTCGCTCCGGCCGGTGTCTACTCCGTTACGCTTTCGGCATCGCAAGGAACGCTGACGCTCTCGACCACGACGGGACTGACCTTCGACACCGGCGACGGCTCGGCCGACGCCACGATGACGTTCCACGGCACGCTGTCGGACATCAACACGGCGGTCGCGACCGCCACCTACGCTCCCAACGCGAACTTCAACGGCTCCGACACCATCGTCTTCGCGGTCACCGACACCTTCGGCGGCATCGTCGCGACCGGCACAGGGCTTGCCACCAGCGATTCCGACAACGTCGCCGTCACCGTGTCGGCGGTGAACGACCCCGTGACCTCGAATGCGCCGGCGACGGCGACGGTCGATGAGGACGTCGCGACACCCATCGCCGGCCTCTCGATCTCCGATGTCGACGCGACGCTCGCGCCGGCCGGCGTCTACGAGGTGACGCTCGCGGCGACCAACGGCACGCTGACCTTGACGACGCTGACCGGCCTCACCTTCACGGCGGGCGACGGCACCGCCGACGGGACGATGACGTTCCACGGCACGCTGTCGAACATCAATAACGCGCTTGCGACCGCGAGCTACAAAGGCGCCTCGAATTTCAACGGCCCGGCGCAGATCTCGATCAACGTCACCGATACCTTCGGCGGCATCGTTGCGACCGGCACCGGCCTTGCCACGAGCGACAGCGACACCATCAACGTGACCGTGACCGCGGTGAACGACGCGCCGGATGCGGTGCTGGGCACCGACCCCTATGCGGCGACCGAGCAGACAACACTTGATCTGAAAAACACCGGCATGTCGGTGTCCGACCTCGACGCGGGTGGCGCCGATGTGACGGTCACCCTATCGGTGACCGAGGGAGCGTTGAGCGTCACCGCCGGCACCAGCGGCGTGACCAACGTCAGCGGCTCCGGCACCAGCTCGGTCACGATCACCGGCTCGATTGCCGCCATCAACGCGCTGCTCAACACCGACGGCACGTCGACGGTCAGCTATTTCGACAACACCGACACGCCATCGGCCACCGCGACGCTCTCGCTGCAGGTCAATGACGGTGGGAACACCGGCACCGGCCCGGTAGGGAGCGACACCGACACCTCGACCATCAATATCTCGGCGGTGAACGACGCGCCGAACGCGACCATTACGCCGACGAGCTATTCGGGCATCCCGAACAATGCGGTCAATCTCAAGAACAACGGGCTCTCCGTCAGCGACGTCGACGGGCTTGGCGGCTCGGAGACCGTAACCCTGTCGGTCAGCAGCGGTACGCTGACCGTGACCACGGGTGGCAGCGGCGCCGGTGTCGCCGGCAGCGGCACCAGTTCGGTGACCATCACCGGCTCGATCGCGCAGATCAATGCGCTGCTCAACACCGACGGCACTTCGACGGTCAGCTTTGTCGACACGACCGGCGGCTCCAAGACGCTGACGCTTGCGATCAACGACAATGGCTTTACCGGAGCGCCCCCGCCCAACCCACTCACCGCGCAGGACACCGCGGACATCAATCTCGGCGAGCCCCCGGTCGTCGACCTCAATGGCGGCGGCGCAGGGACCGGCGCGACGCTCGGCTACACCGAAAACGATGCCGCCACCGCGATCGCGCCGGCGGGCATCACGACCGACCTGGATTCGCCCAACTACAATGGCGGCTCGCTCACCGTTCACTTCAGCGCCAACGGCGCCGCCGAGGACCAGCTTTCGATCCTGACCGACGCGACCGTCACGGTGTCGTCGGGCACGGTGAGCGTCGGCGGTCTGGCGATCGGCACGGTTTCGGGCGGCACCAACGGCGCCGACCTCGTCATCAGCTTCAATACCACGGACGCGACGCAGTCCGCGGTGTCAACGCTGATCGAGCACATCGCGTATGCCAACGCGTCGGATAATCCCTCGACCGCCGCGCGCACCGCGTCGTTCACGATCAACGACGGCACCGGCGCCACGGGAAGTGCTGACGCGACCATCAGCATCACACCCGCGAACGATGCGCCGGTCGCGACCATCACGCCGGTGAGCTACAGCGCGACCGAGAACGTGGCGCTCAGCCTGAAGAATAACGGCTTGGCGGTCAGTGATATCGACGGCAATGCCGGCAGTGAGACGGTGACGCTCTCGGTCGGCGAGGGCACGCTGAATGTGACCGCGGGCGGCAGCGGCGCAGTGGTGACCAACAGCGGCACCGCGTCGGTGACCATCACCGGCACGCTCGCGCAGATCAACGCGCTGCTCAACACCGATGGCACGTCGACAGTCAGCTACACCGACGGCAACGACAACCCGGCCGCGAGCACGACGCTGACGCTTGCGATCGACGACAACGGCAACACCGGCGGCGGCAACCTGAGTGCAAACGACACGGCGACCATCAACATCACACCCACGAACGATGCGCCGGTCGCGACCATCACGCCGGTGAGCTACAGCGCGACCGAGAACGTGGCGCTCAGCCTGAAGAATAACGGCCTGGCGGTCAGTGATATCGACGGCAATGCCGGCAGCGAGACGGTAACGCTCTCGGTCGGCGAGGGCACGCTGAATGTGACCGCCGGCGGCAGCGGCGCAGTCGTCAACAACAGCGGCACGGCATCGGTCACGATCACCGGCACGCTCGCGCAGATCAACGCGCTGCTCAACACCGACGGCACGTCGACGGTCAGCTACACCGAGACCATCGACAATCCGGCCGCGAGCACGACGCTGACGCTGCAGATCGACGACAACGGCAACACCGGCGGCGGCAACCTGACTGCAAACGACACGGCGACCATCAACATCACACCCGCGAACGATGCGCCGGTCGCGACCATCACGCCGGCGAGCTACAGCGCGACCGAGCAGACGGCGCTCAGCCTGAAGAACAGCGGATTGTCGGTCAGCGACGTCGACGGCAATGCCGGCAGCGAGACGGTGACCCTGTCGGTCACCGAAGGCGTCCTGAACGTCACCGCCGGTGGCAGCGGCGCCGTCGTCAACAACAGCGGCACGGCATCGGTCACGATCACCGGCACGATCGCGCAGATCAACGCGCTGCTGAACACCGACGGCACGTCGACGCTCAGCTACACGAACAATCTCGACGATCCGTCTGCCAGCGCGACGCTCACGCTCTTGATCCACGACAACGGCAATACCGGTGGCGGGGATCTGTCTGCCAACGACACGGCGACGATCAACATCGCCCCCGTCAACGATGCGCCGGGCCTCAGCAATGTGCCGGCGACCGCCGACTACACCGAGAATGCGGCCCCGGTCCTGTTTTCGGCGCCGTTCCCCAACCAGATCATCATCACCGATCCGGATCCATTCCCGCACGGCGCGCCGGGCGGCAACGGCCTCATTCTGGTCGCGACCGCCAAGATCGCCTCCGGGTTCGTCACTGGCGACCGGCTACTGGTGGACGATACGAGCGATGCCCCTGGCCCGCAGACCAGCGGCTTCTATACCGGCATCAACGTCCAGTGGGACTACGATGCCACCACGCACATCCTGTCGCTCTTCAGCGCCGACGCGCCGACGAATTCCGGCGACACGATGGTCGACTTCGACCATGTCCTCGACAATGTCTATTTCGATTCAACCAGCGACGACCCGACCAACGGCGGTGCCAATACCACGCGCACCATCGAGTGGCAGGTGCAGGATAAGGGGGGCACCGCCAACGGCGGCACCGATCTCAGTGCCGTCTATACGACGACGCTGACCGTCCATGCGCTCAACGACGCCCCGGTCGCGGCGATCGCGCCGGCGAGCTACAGCGCGACCGAGGGCGTCAGCCTGAGCCTGAAGAACAACGGTCTGTCCGTCACCGACGTCGATGGCGGCGGCGGCAGCCAGACCGTGACCTTGTCGGTCGGCGAAGGCGTGCTGAACGTCACCGCCGGCGGCAGCGGCGCCGGCGTTGCCGGTAGCGGCACCAATTCGGTGACGATCACCGGCTCGGCGGCCCAGATCAATGCGTTGCTCAACACCGACGGCACCTCGACGGTCGCCTACGTCGACAACAACGACGTGCCCAGCGCCAGCACGACCCTGACGCTGCTCGTCCACGACAACGGCAATACCGGCGCCGGGGGCGACCTGTCCTCGAGCGACGCCGCCACGATCAACATCACTCCGGTGGACGACCCGCCGGCGCTGACCGGCTTCGGCGACGCCTCTTCCTTCACCGAGAACGGCAGCTCCGTTCTGCTCGATACGAACGGCAATGCTTCGGTCAGCGATCCCGAGCTCGCGGTTTCGCCGAACAACTACGAGGGCGCGACGCTCACCGTCGCGCGCGCCGGCGGCCCGAACGCGGATGATTCCTTCGGTGCCACCGGCTCGCTCGACCTCGTCGATGTGAGCGGCACCGGCGAGAACGTGTCGCTCGACGGCGGCGCGACGTTCATCGGCACGTTCGTCGACAACGGCGATGGCTCGATCCAGTTCACGTTCAATGCCAATGCGACCGCGGCGGACATCAACTCCGTCGTGCGGCAGATCGTCTATGCCAACGTCAGCGACAATCCGCCGACGTCGGTACAGGTCGACTTCACTTTCAACGACGGCAACGGTCAGCCGAGCGGCCAGCCGCAAGGCACCGGCCCCGGCACTACCGTCGGAAGCTTTACGGTCAACATCACGCAGGTCGACGACGCGCCGGTGCTCCTGAATGTGGCGCAGGGTGCCGCCTACGGGATCGGAAGTCCCGGCGTTGTTCTGTCATCGACGCTCGGCGTGTTCGATATCGACGCGACTCCGCCGTCGACACTCACCGGAATCGCGAGCGCGACGATCAAGATCGAGAGCGGCTTCTTCGCGGGCGACCAGCTCTTCGTCAATTTGCCGACGTCCGGCGGGTTCTTCATCGTCGACGATGGCGGCGGACCGGTCGTCACCAATATCAGCGTCGCGAGCAACGCATTGGGCCAGCTGGTACTCACTGGCACCGACACCACGCTCCATTATCAGCTGGTGCTCGATGCGGTGAACTACCACTCGACCGCTGCAGACCCTTCCAACGGCGGAGCGAACCCGACGCGGACCATCAGCTGGGTCGTCAACGACGGCGCCTTGAATAGCCAGACGCCGAACCTGGACCCCGACAATCTTGTCAACGCCACGATCTTGCACTTCGATGTGCCGCCGGCGCTCGATCTCGACGCTTCCGGCGCAGGCACGGGCTTCACGACAACGTTCACCGAGAACGGCTCTGCGATTGCGATCGTAGATACCGACGTGTCGATCACGGATCCTGACAATGCGACGGTGGACTCGGCGACAATCGTTCTGACCAATGCCAAGGCAGGCGACGTGCTGTCGGTGGCGGGAGCGCCCCCCTTCGGCATCGACGCTTCGGTCGACACCTCGGTCGCCGGCAAGATCACGCTGACGCTTTCCAACTCTGCGTCGCTGGCGGACTATCAGACCGCACTCGGCCAGGTCAGGTTCTCCAATTCGGGCGAGAATCCCGACACGACGGATCGTGACCTTACGGTCCAGCTGGCTGGGGGCGAGTCGAGCAGCAATACTGCGCACGCAACGGTGCACGTGGTCGGGGTCAACGACGCGCCGGTGAACACGGTGCCCGGCGCGCAGTCGGCGATTCCGAACACCAACAAGACGATCGCCGGCCTCGCGGTGAGCGATCCCGATGCGGCGTCGGGTTCGCTCACGACGACGCTCTCCGTCCTTCACGGCATACTCACGGTCTCTTCGGCGGGTGGTGCGGGCGTGTCCGGCAGCGGTACGGCCTCCGTCACACTCACCGGCACGCTGGCGCAGATCAACACGACGCTCTCGGCGTCCAACAACGTCGTCTACAAGAGCGACGCGGCCTTCAATGGTAGCGACACGCTCAACGTTCTCACCAACGACGGCGGCAATACCGGCACGGGTGGGGCACAAAGCGACACCGACAACGTCACGATCATCGTCTCGGCGCCGCCGACGATCACCTCGAACGGCGGCGGGGACACGGCCACGGTCAATGTTTTGGAGCGCACCTCGGCAGTAACCACGGTGGTCGCAACGGATCCCGATTCGCCATCGCTGACCTACTCCATCGTTGGTGGCAGCGACTCCGCCAAGTTCCAGATCAACGGGTCGACCGGTGCGCTGTCGTTTGTCACCGCGCCAAATTTCGATGTTCCGAAAGATGCGGATCACAACAACAGCTACATCGTGCAGGTCCGCGTCTCGGATGGCGTCTTGTCCGACGATCAGACGCTCACCGTGCAGGTGACCGACGACCCGAGCATCACCAGCAAGGTTCACTGGATGAAGAGCGTCGATCCTGGGGCGCATCCGGCTGGTTGGACGCCTGCGGGCCTCGGCGACTTCAATGCCGACGGGACGACCGATCTGGCCTGGTTCAATTCGACGACCGGCAACCTCGACATCTGGAAGCTGTCGAACGGGGCGTGGACTGCCAGCTCGAATGTTGGGTCGCATCCGGGCGGCTACCAGCCGGTCGGGTTCGGCGACTACAACAACGACGGTACGGGCGATGTGCTCTGGTACAACCCGACCACCCGGAACGTCGACCTGTGGAAGATCTCGGATGGCCAGTGGGCCGGGAGCGTCAATATCGGCACGCATCCGGCCGGCTCCCAGCCAGCCCTCAGCGGTGATTTCAACGGCGATGGGACGAGCGACCTCCTCTGGTACAACCCAACGACCAACGGCGTCGACATCTGGAAGATATCGAACGGGCAGTGGGCAGGCAGCGTCGATGTCGGTCCGCATCCGGCCGGCTACCAGCCTGTGCTGTCCGGCGATTTCAACGGCGATGGGACCAGCGATATCCTCTGGTACAATCCAACGAACGGCCAAGCCGATATCTGGAACATGTCGAATGGTCAGTGGTCGGGCAGCGTCGCTGTCGGCGCTCATCCGCTGGGATGGCAGCCATTGGGCGCTGCCGATTTCAATCTGGACGGGACCACCGACATCGCCTGGCACAATCCCACCACGAACAACATCGACATCTGGCTGATCGAGAATAGTCACTGGTCGGAGAGCGTGAATATCGGCTCACACCCGCCCGGAACGACGGAACGGGGTTCGGTCTTCCCGACGCCTCTGCAGCCCGTTGTCGCGGTTGGCGTCGGCGACTTCGATCACAATGGCGTCGCCGACATCATGTGGCAGGACACCGGCAACAAACATATCGACAATTGGTTGCTGGACTACAGCTAGGGATTTTGCTTTCGCAGCGCTCGGCGGCATCCGCGGCTGGGATCGAAGGTGAGGCAGGCCGGGCATTCGTCCGGTCCGGATCGAGATGTTTCGAACATGCCGGAGATGACGATGGCGCAGGCGCCGCAAACGCAGATCAAGTATCAGTATATGGATCGGCCTGAGGTCACGGAGACGTTCGCGGATTTCGTGAACCGCATCCAGTTTGACGGGCAGACCCTGCGGTTAGAGCTTTGCGTGACCCGGATTGAAGACCAGGCGTCGGGAGGCCCAAAAGGGACTCGCTATCCCGCCTGCCGTCTTGTGCTCTCCGCGGCAGCCGCCGTCGATCTCATGAACAAGATGCAGCAGATCACCGCCAATTTGATCAAGGCGGGCGTCCTGAAGGCGGACCAGCCGAAGCCGCCACCCAACTTGGCGTAAATCGCCGCGTTTGCGCAGCGTGACGAAGCGGCTGTGGGGCCGCCCGTGTTCGCCGTTGCTCGCGCAACACGTCCCCGGCAGGCGACGGCAGGTCAGGGAAGGGAGATTTGGTCGGAGTGGCAGGATTTGAACCTGCGACCCCCTCGTCCCGAACGAGGTGCGCTACCAGGCTGCGCTACACTCCGAAGGGTGCGCTTATAGCGTCGGGATTCCGGGGCCGCAAGTTAAGAGAAACGCCCGCCGGACCGGCGGAACCAGGCGCTGCTACTGGCGCAAGTTGTCGAGCAGCCGCGCGCCGTATTGCGTTTTGCCGAGCCGCGCGGCCTGAGCCCTGAGCTGCTCGGCGTCGATCCAGCCTTTGTGAAAGGCAATCTCCTCAGGCGCGGCGATCAGCTGGCCTTGGCGGCGCTGCAGCACGCGGATGAACTCGGCCGCCTCGACCAATGAATCGTAGGTCCCGGCATCGAGCCAGGCGAAGCCGCGGCCGAGGCGCTCGACCGCCGCGTTCCCTTGCTGGATGTACAGGTTGTTCAGGTCGGTAATCTCATATTCGCCACGGGCCGATGGCTTGAGCTCTTTGGCGAACTCGGTCACCTGCTCGTCATAGAAATAAAGCCCGATCGCAGCCCAGTTCGACTTCGGTTGCTTCGGTTTTTCTTCGATCGACAGGATCCTGTCACCGTCGAACTCGATCACGCCATAGCGCTCAGGATCGTCGACCCAGTAGCCGAACAGCGTCGCGCCGCTCGTGCGCGCGCTCGCGCTGTGCAGCAGTTCGGGCAGGCCGTGGCCGTAGATGATGTTGTCGCCAAGAACGAGGCATGACGGATGGCCGCGCACGAAGTCGGCGCCGATGACGAACGCTTGCGCAAGCCCGTTGGGGGTAGGCTGCACGGCGTATTCGAGCCGCATGCCCCACTGATCGCCGCTCCCCAGCAAATGCTTGAAGGCGGGCTGGTCTTGCGGAGTCGTGATGATCAGCACATCCCGGATCTCGGCTAGCATCAGCGCCGAGAGGGGATAATAGATCATCGGCTTGTCGTAGACGGGGAGCAGCTGCTTCGACGTCGCGAGCGTGAGCGGATGCAGGCGCGTCCCGGATCCGCCGGCGAGAATGATGCCCTTACGCGACATGGCGTTCCTTTGTGCCTGTCAACGCCCGCGTGATGCGATCGGTCTCTTCGGTCCATGGCCGTCCGCGAAAGCCGAACACGCGCGCGAACTTGCCGCAGTCGAGCACGGAGTTGGCAGGCCGGCGGGCCGCGGTTGGGAAGTCTTTCGCGAGAATCGCCGTCACGCGCGGCGTGCGGCCGGTGAGCGGCGCCTGCGCGGCGACGATGCGGCCGGCGAAGCCATGCCAACTGGTCACGCCGCTCCCGGCGTAATGATAGGTGCCCCAGACCGCCTCGTTCGCCGCAAGGTACGGCGCGATAGAGAGGATCGCCGCTGCGAGATCGGCGCTCGATGTCGGACATCCATGCTGGTCGGACACGACGCGCAATTCATCGCGGGTCGCCGCCAGCGCGAGCATGGTCTTGAGAAAATTGTGGCCGAACTCCCCATAGAGCCAAGAGGTGCGCAGGATCACATGTCTTGGAGCGGCTTCGCGCACCGCCTGCTCGCCCGTGGCCTTGGTTCGCCCATAAGCGCTGATCGGCGCGATCGGATCGTCCTCGACGTAGGCACCGTCCTTGCTGCCGTCGAACACATAATCGGTCGAGATGTGGATGAGCGGCACGCCGGCCACCGCGCACGCCGCGGCGAGTACGGCCGGCCCGATCTCGTTTCCCAGTCGCGCGGCTTCGATTTCGCTTTCCGAAGCATCGACTTTAGCGTAGGCGGCGGCATTCACCACAAGCGAGGGCGTGTGGCGGCTGATCGCGGCGCGCACTACTCTCTCGTCGGCGATATCGGCCTCCGCGCGCGCGAGCGCGACCAGAGGCACGGCTCGCGCTCCGCCCGCGCGGGTGAGCTCGCGTCCGAGCTGACCTCCAGCCCCGAACAGAAGGATCACGCGACCACTCCCAGCCGCTCGCCGCGATAGACGCCGCTGCGGATCCGCTCCCACCAGCTGAGATTGGCGAGATACCACTCGACCGTCTTGCGCAGGCCCGACTCGAAGCTCTCGCGCGGCTTCCATTGAAGCTCGGCGGCAATCTTGCCGGCATCGATGGCGTAGCGCAGATCGTGTCCCGGACGGTCCGGCACGAAGGTGAGCAGCGCACGCCGCGGGCCGATCTTGGCGTTCGGCGCGAGCTCGTCCATCAGCGCGCAGATCGCTTCGACCACCTGCAGGTTGGTCCGCTCGCAATTTGCGCCGATGCAATAGGTATGACCGACCTTCCCTTGCATCACCGCCGCCAGCAATGCGCGGGCGTGGTCCTCGACGTAGAGCCAGTCGCGGATATTGGCGCCCTTGCCGTAAACCGGCAGCTTCAGGCCTTCCAGCGCGTTGATGATGATCAACGGAATCAGCTTCTCGGGAAAGTGATACGGGCCATAATTGTTCGAGCAATTGGTGACGATCACGGGCAAACCATAGGTGTGATGCCAGGCGCGAACCAGATGGTCGGACGACGCCTTCGAGGCCGAGTAGGGCGAGCGCGGATCGTATGCGGTCGTTTCACAGAATTCGCCCTCATCCCCGAGCGAGCCGAACACTTCATCGGTCGAAATGTGATGGAAGCGGAAGGCTTGCCGCCTCGCGTCGGGGAGCGAACGCCAGTAGCCGAGCACTGCCTGCAACAGCGTAAAGGTTCCGATAACGTTGGTTTGAATGAAGTCGCCGGGCCCGTCGATCGAGCGATCGACGTGGCTTTCGGCGGCAAGATGCATCACGGCATCCGGCTGAAAGCTCTCGAGCACCTCGCGCATTTTCGGCGCGTCGGCGATATCCGCACGCATGAACGCATAACGCGGATCGTTCGATACGGGGCTGAGCGAATCCAGGTTGCCCGCATAGGTGAGCTTGTCGACCACCAGAACGCGATGATCGCTCTCGCGGATAACATGCCGAACCACTGCGGAGCCGATGAAGCCCGCGCCGCCGGTGACCAGAATGCGCTTTGACATCACCCTTCGTACCTGAATGGTGACTCAAATCCATCGAAGCCACCAAGCCGCAGGTCCTTGTCCGAAAGGACAGCCTGGCTCGGCCGGACCGGCCAGTCGATGGCGAGCATGGGGTCGTTCCAGATCAATCCGCTGTCGCTCGCCGGTGCATAGAACGCGTCGACCTTGTAGGCCACGACGGTGTCGGGTTCCAGCGTGCAGAAACCGTGGGCAAAGCCACGTGGAACAAACAGCTGCTCGCCCTCGCTGGCCGTCAATGTCGTCCCCTCCCAGCGGCCGTAAGCCGGTGACCTTGCCCGCAGGTCGACGGCAACGTCGTATACGCTGCCCTGCACAACGCGGACAAGCTTGGCCTGGGCTGCAGGGGGCGACTGGAAATGGAGGCCCCGGATGGTGCCCCGACTCCTGGAATACGACTGATTGTCCTGAACAAACCGGGCGGCGATCCCGATCCCCGCGAGCGTGCGTTCGTTGTAGGTTTCAACGAAATAGCCCCGCGTATCCGCAAAGCGGCGCGGTTTCAGCAGCACAAGCCCCGGCAGGTCGAGATTTCTGACGTCCATCATTTGAATGAACTGGCGAAGCGCCGAGTGGTCAAGTCGCGCTGCCAAGGGTTCCGGGTCATTTAGAATGTCTTGTGTTGTCAATGGCTTACGAGCGTGGTGCGAGCCGCAACCCGCTACGGGGAATCCCGGACGGCAACAGAAAAATCATCGCCTTCTACCGCAAGGCCAAGTATTAACGGATGCATACCGGCGCCGTGATACAGTTGTCTTCCGGGACGTATTGAATTTGCAGGTTATCGCTGGCTTGGGCCAGCGCAAGTTCGCCGACCGTAGCGGGCGAGGAAGCAGGATCCGATGGCGCTGATGAACTTGGCCCGAGCCCCGGGACGCCCGACGCCGTCGTCCGAGTTGCGCGAAGCTTTGGCGGCATGCTGGCACGCCTTTATCGCCATCGGACTGATGAGCGGCCTGATCAACATCCTCTACCTGACCGGCTCGTTCTATATGCTTGAAATCTACGATCGGGTGCTTCCGAGCCGGAGCGTCCCGACCCTGATAGCGCTGTCGATCCTCGCGCTCACGCTGTTCGCCTTCCAAGGCGTGCTCGATGTCATCCGCTCGCGCGTGATGGTGCGCATCGCGGCCTCGCTCGATGAGCGGCTCAGCACCCGGATCTACGACATCGTCGTGCAGCTTCCGTTGCGCTCGAAGATGCCCGGAGATGGGCTGGCACCCATTCGCGACCTCGATCAGATCCGATCCTTCCTGATCGGCACCGGACCGCTCGCGCTGTTCGATCTGCCGTGGATGCCGATCTACCTGTTTATCTGCTTCCTGTTTCACCCCTGGATCGGCGTTGCAGCGCTTGTCGGCGCAATCATCCTCACCAGCCTGACGGTGCTGTCGGAATTCAAGACGCGCAAGCCGGCGCGCGAGTCCATGCAGCACATCGGTGTGCGCAACGGTATGGCCGAGGCAGGACGCCGCAACGCCGAAGTCATCCGTGCTATGGGCATGGCGCCGCGTATGGCCCGGGTATGGGGCGACGCCAACGCCAAGTATCTCACGACGCAGCAACAGACTTCGGACGTCGCCGGCGGGCTCGGCGCGGTCTCGAAAGTTTTACGCTTCGCCCTTCAGTCGGGCGTGCTCGGGCTCGGCGCCTACCTCGTGCTCCAGCAGCAGGCGACAGCGGGCATCATCATCGCGAGCTCGATCATCGTGGCGCGCGCGCTCGCGCCGGTGGAGCTTGCCGTCGCCAACTGGCGCGGTTTTGTTTCCGCCCGGCAAAGCTGGCGCCGCCTCTCGGAACTCCTGATCGGCATGGACCCGGGCGCGACCCCGATGTCGCTGCCGCCCCCGAAAAGCAATCTCGTCGTGGAGAACGTGATCGGGACGCCGCCGGGAATTCAGCGCGTCGTGGTCCAGGATGTGAATTTCACGCTCAAGGCGGGGCAGGGGCTTGGGATCATCGGGCCGAGCGCATCCGGCAAGTCCTCGCTCGCACGGCTGATCGTCGGCGTGTGGACGCCGATGCGCGGCAAGGTGCGACTCGACGGAGCGGCGCTCGACCAGTGGTCCGCGGCTGAACTCGGGCCCCATATCGGTTACCTCCCGCAGGACGTCGAATTGTTCGCTGGAACGGTCTCGCAGAACATCGCGCGCTTCGAACCGGAGGCGCCTTCGGACGCCGTCATCGCCGCGGCTCAGGCCGCGAGCGTCCATGACATGATCGTGCACTTGCCCGAGGGCTACGACACGCAGATTGGCGAAGGCGGGGCGGTGCTGTCCGCCGGGCAGCGGCAACGCGTCGCGCTGGCGCGCGCCCTTTATCGCGATCCCTTCCTGATCGTGCTGGACGAGCCGAATTCCAACCTCGATGCCGATGGGGACAAGGCGCTGACCCAGGCGATTATGCGGTCGCGGGCGCGCGGCGCGATCGTGATCGTCGTCGCGCATCGTCCGAGCGCGCTGGCAGGCGTTGACCAGGTGCTCGCGATGATGAACGGGAAACCCCACGCGCTCGGGCCGCGCGACGAGATCCTGGCAAAGCTGTTCAATCCGCCCGCCGCAGCTCCGCCCGCAGCCGCGCCTGCGGCGGCCGCCGGGGGCCTGCGTCTAGTCGGCGAGTCGGGAGGCGCAACCTCATGAACGCCAGACGATCGATCCGTGTCCATCTTGCTGGCGCTGTTGTTGTTGCTGTCCTGCTTGTCGGCGGCCTCGGCGGATGGGCCGCGACCAGCGAGTTTGCCGGCGCGGTGATCGCGCAGGGTCAGCTTGTCGTCGACACCAATGTGAAAAAGGTGCAGCACCCGACCGGCGGCGTCGTCGCCGAGCTGAATGTGCGCGACGGCAGCATTGTCAATGTCGGGGACGTCGTGATCAGGCTCGACGATACCCAGACCCGCGCCAATCTGCAGATCGTGGTCAAGGGACTGGCCGAGCTTGGCGCGCGCAAAGCGCGCGAGGAAGCCGAGATCGACGGGATGGACAGCATTGCGTTTCCGAGCGATCTCGTCGAGCGCCGCGACGACCCGGAGGTCGAGCGCGTTCTTGTGGGCGAGGCGCGTCTTTTCGAAATCAGACGCAAGACGCGCGAAGGGCTCAAAGCGCAGCTCAATGAGCGCGTCTCGCAGTCGGAAGAAGAAATCACCGGCCTGATCGCGCAGGTCGCCTCCAAGGACAAGCAGATCGAATGGATCAAGAAGGAGCTGGAGGGCGTCCGCGAGCTGTGGGCCAAGCAGCTGGTCCAGTTCAACCGCGTTACCGCGCTGGAACGCGAGCAAGCGCGCCTTGAAGGCGAGCGCGGACAGCTGATCGCCTCGATCGCGCAGTCCAAGGGCAAGATCTCGGAAACAAGGATCCAGATCCTGCAGATCGATCAGGATATGCGGACCGAGAACGGCAAGGATCTTGCCGACATTCGCGGCAAGACCGCCGAACTCGTTGAGAAGAAAGTTGCGGCCGAAGATCAGCTCAAGCGCATCGACATCCGCGCGCCGCAGGCCGGTATGGTGCATCAGCTCGACGTTCACACCGTCGGCGGCGTCGTTTCGGCAGGCCAGCAGATCATGCTCGTGGTGCCGGCGGCCGACAAGCTGATCGTCGAAGCAAAAGTCCAGCCGCAGGACATCGACCAGGTGCGGGTTGGGCAGGCGGCGGTCATGCGCTTCACCAACTTCAACAGCCGCACGACGCCCGAGCTCAATGGCCAGGTGAGTGTCGTCTCGGCTGACGTGTCACAGGATCAACGGAGCGGCGCAACTTATTACACGGTTCGAATTTCCGTTCCGCCGGAGGAAATTGCGCGGCTTGGTGAAGTCAAGCTCACACCGGGAATGCCGGTGGAAGTCTTCATCCAGACGAATATGCGCACGGTAGTGTCCTATTTCTTGCGACCCTTCCACGACCAGATCGCCAAAGTGTTCCGTGAGAAGTAAGTATTCGCCTCCGCCAGGCAGCGAAGCGGATCATCTGGACGCCCGCTGTGTCGATGTATCAACGTTAGTCGCTCTCGGTGGATAGCCCTGACGCGCCGCATTGCGGCGCCCTCGTCCATACCGGTCGCTGATTAGGGTAAGGCGCCTGCCGCAGCAGGTTTTCCGTGTTCGTGGACAAGACCGGAGGGCTGGACTATCAACCTGATGTCTCATTTTTCGGAAGTGCCGCACCGCCATGTCCTTCGTTCGTACGCACCTCGACGAAGCCAAACGCATCATCGATGCGCTTGACGTGAGCGTGATCGACCGGATGGCAGAAGCGCTTGCGGCGCTGCGTCAGCGGGGAGGGCGGCTGTTCTTTCTTGGCGTCGGCGGCAGCGCCGGCAACTGCTCGCACGCGGTGAATGATTTCCGCAAGCTCGCCGGCATCGAAGCCTATGCCCCTACCGACAACGTCTCGGAGCTGACGGCGCGGACCAACGATGAAGGCTGGGAAACCGTCTTCGCCGAGTGGCTGAAGGTCAGTAGGCTCAAGGCCGACGATGCGCTGTTCGTGTTTTCGGTCGGCGGCGGGAGCCTTGAGAAGAACATCAGCCCCAACTTGGTGCGCGCTCTGCAATACGCCGAGACCGTCGGCGCCAAGATCCTTGGCGTCGTGGGGCGCGACGGCGGCTACACGGCCAAGGTTGGCGACGCCGTGTGCATCGTGCCGACGGTCAATCCCGATGCCGTGACGCCGCATTCCGAAGCGTTCCAGGCCGTGATCTGGCATCTGCTTGTGAGCCATCCCGCGCTGAAGCTGAAGCAAACCAAGTGGGAAGGTGTGAGCGCACCCGCGAGCGCATGAAGCAGCTGTGATGCGGACAGCACCGGTGCGGGCGCAAAGGCGAGACTGGCTGGCTGCCGCGGCGGTTCTCACCTTTCTACTGGTTCTTGCGTTCGCGCCCGTGGTGTTCGGACAACGGCACCTGATGCTGTCAGGCTGGGAGGCCCCCAGCGTCATGCACAGCGGCGCCTACGATTCCGTTCCGCAACCGCCTAGCATACGCGTCGCGCGCACGACCGATCCAGGCGCGCCGGCCTGGACCATCGAGCCCTGGTTCAAGCTGATCTCCGAGCAATATTGGGACGAGTTCAACTTGCCCCTCTGGAATCCCTACAACGCGTTCGGCATGCCGCTGGCGGCAGCGGCGCAGCCACAGCCGTTCTTTCCTCTGACCATGCTGTTGTCGCTCCACGTCACTGCGTGGACCTATAGCCTGTTCATTCTGGCGCGGCTGCTGCTCGGCGGGCTGCTCGGCTATTTTTTTGCGCGGCAATTCCTCGCTTTCCTGCCCGCGCTGTTCGCAGCGATCACCTTCATGCTGTCCGGGTACTTCATTCTTTATCTCAACATGCCGCATCTGAGCGTGGAGGTGCTCACCCCCGGCCTGCTCCTCGCATTCGAAATCCTGGCGAGAAGGAACTCCTGGGCTGCGGCCGCAGGGGCTGCCGCGATTATCTTTCTCATCAGTACCGGCGGAATGCCGGAATCGATGTTCCTGGTCGTTTCGTTCGGCTGCCTCTATTTCATCTGCCGGGTCTTGTTTGACGTCGAGCTGCGCGTGCGCATGGGGTCGTTGTTCATCAAATTCGTCGCCGCCATTCTGCTCGGCTTTGCGTTGTCTGCCTTCGTCTTGCTGCCATTCGCGGAATTCGTGCTCGTTGCCTTCGACGCGCATCAACCCACCAATGTGGGCGGCGGGCGCGCGGGGTTAGGTTATGACGACAGTTATGCGCTGACGATTCAGTATCTCCTGCCACTGATTTTTGGACCGCCGCTCGGATCGGTGTTTCAGAATCTTGTCGGCTGGACGGGGATTCGCGGCTATTGGGGAATCGTTCCGTTTTTCTTCGCCGTCGTAGCCGTGCTCTTTGCGCTGTCGCCGAAGCGCCATGCAGTTCGCCCGGAGCGATTTCTGATCGCATTCTTCGCCGTGACGCTGACGCTCATGCTGCTCAAACGCTTCGGAAATCCAGTGATCAACTGGATTGGCGCGCTCCCGCTCTCCGAGATGGTGGTCTACCAGAAATATCAGGGGCCGCTCATGGCGCTTTGCGTAGCCATGCTGGCTGGAATCGGTTTTTCGATCTTGGTGGAGCGGCGGACAAACTCGCGCTTGTTCCTGCTGGCGGGCGTTGTCGTTCTTGCTGGCATACTGACACTCGGTGGTTTGTATCTGCCGCTGGTGCTTTCGCCGGGCCTGAAGTGGGCCAAACTGTTCTACTTCCTGTCCATCGCGCTTGGTGTGATGCTGGTGGCCGGCCTCGTGCTGTCGATCTTGTTCATGCAGCGGGTTTCAGCCGCATGGCATCTCTGGCTGGCACGCGCTGTCGTCGGCGTGCTGTCGCTGGAGCTTCTCTGCACTTTCATTCTTCCGTGCCTCTATCTCATCGGATCGTTTCCTCCCGCAAGGGCGGACCCTTACGCAGGTGCGCCGTACATAGGCCTGATTCGCGGGCTCAATAACGACCATTCCCGAATTTTTGCGCGGGAAGGCCTTCTTTACCCGAACTGGTCGTCAGCCTTCGGAATGGCCGATGTCCGCAGCCTCGATGCGATCTATTACGATCGGTACCGCCAGTTCATGCAGAATTTCCTGCTTCAGCGGAATGGCGGGCATATCCACGGCGATCTCTACGATCGCTTTACCGGGTCCGAATTCGCCCATGAATTCGACACTGAGGCGGAGCGTCGATTTCTCGCGCTCTCCTCCATCAAATACCTCATCGCCCGGAGCGAGATCGGGTGGCCGTCCAACTCGATCACCGAGATTGTCGAACAGAATCGTGGCGAGGCACTTGTCGGTTTCGGGTCTGACGTGTTTCGTTTCGGTGAACCGGTGGCCAGAAGTTTACGCGGGCTGCTCCAGTACCCGCCTTTGAATCGCATCCGATACAAGGCATTGATCGATCCGGCCAAGCCGATCTTCGAGGCGACCGCGGTTCTCAAGCGCGAGACAATCGGCATCAGCGACGGCGTCGGCTTTCGCCTGGAGGTCAGGGACGGGCAGTCCGTTGAGACGATATTCGAGACGCAACTCGATCCGCGCAGCGTTCCGGCGGATCGGGCGGGACGGCCCATTCGTGTGGACTTGAGCCGCTACGCGGGTCGCGAGATTGAGTTCCTGTTCTCGACCGATCCTGGGCCCAAGGGCGATGCCACGGGCGACCTCGCCGGCTGGGCCGGTCTTCGATTTGTGGCGGAGAATGATGCTCCGCCGCAGCCGGACTTCAAAACGATCTATAGCGGCGAAGCGCTGGTGTATGAGATCCCAAACGCGCTGCCGCGCGCGGCAGTATTCCGTTCGATCGAGGTGATGCCGGACGATGCGGTCTTGGGGCGGTTGAAGGACCCGTCCTTCAACCCTCTTGAGCGGGCGGTAGTTTCGCGCGAGTCGGTTACCGCTGGAGTTAACCTTTTAGCTCTGATCGAGGCCACACCGGCAGCGCCATCGGCCGCGAAGATTTTGCGCCATCAGTCACAGCACGTGTCCATCGAAGCCGAGACGCCGGTCCCGGCGCTGCTGGTTCTCAACGACACCAACTATCCCGGCTGGCGCGCCTATGTGAACGGGCGGCCGGCCGACGTGCTCAACGCGAACTTTCTGTTCAGGGGCGTCTTGTTGTCTCCCGGCAAGAGCATCGTGGAGTTCAAGTATGAACCGCGGTCGTTCCGGATCGGCAGCGGCGTTTCGTTCGCGGCGGTGGCGATACTCACGCTCCTGGTCTTTCGCGAACGGCGGCGGCGCGGTGCGCGGGCCTAGCCTAGGCCGCTTCCTTGACCGCGAGCACATTCATACCGCTCGCCGTGATCCTGACCGGTTTGCCGAGCAGCGCGGTCGGCGCCACGGCTCTCAAGGCGTTTAGCAGAGGCGAAATGACCGGCACTGGGAACTTGTCGAAATGCCCGATCACGTAATCAGCGGTCAGCACTTTCCTGCCGCCGGATATCTTGATGTGATCAAAACCGGCGTTGCTCAAGAGGCGCGCGAGCGTACTTCGGTCGAAATAGAAGAGGTGTTCGGGCTTGTATTCCATCCAGTGCCGGCCGAGCAGCCGCGCTGACCAGCTCGCGGTGCTCGGTGTGGCGATGAAGAGGACCCCGCCCGGTTTCAAGATGCGTCTGATGTCCTGGATGAAACCCGCCGGATCGCGCACATGCTCGATCACGTCGGCGAGGATGCAGACGTCGAAAGATTCCTCGGGAAAGGTGTCTTCGGTGATGGCGCCGACGCGCACGACGTCTGCCCCGAGCTTGTCATTGGCGACGCGCGCGGCATCGACTGAATATTCCAGCCCGTGGACCTGATATCCCTTGTTGCTCGCTTCGAGCAGCATGTTGCCGTGCCCGCATCCCACTTCCAGCAATGAAAGGCGGTTTACGGCTTGCCCGCGCTTGGTTAGGTACGCGCCGATCTCGTCGAGCTGCAGGGATGCGGTGGCGCGCTTCACCAGATCGAATTGCGACCCAAGACGATCGTTTTCGGAAGAGCCGATGAAATAGTTGCTGCCGTAGATTGCGGCGAGCTGGGGATCGCTCGGCTGCGGATTCTGCACGATAAGGCCGCAGCCGTTACAGGACTCGATGGCCATTCCCTTGATGACGAAACGCGGGCTGAAGCTCCGAGCCTGACAGACCGGACAAAGCGCGAGGCTTGGGCCGGCGGCGTTCGACCGCGTCGAGGGATGATCCGAAAGGGCGGACTGCAATGTCATTACAGAAGTTGTCCAAAGCGTGCGCGCGTTCGATATCAGACCGAAAGGGTCAAGTCACGAAGTGACGCGCATGCCCGTTTGTCACCTAAACAGTTGATATAACGTAACTATTTTGAATGTGAGTCCGCTGAAATTATCGTGAAATTCCCCGGAGGGGCAGGCTACAAGATTGACATGAAAAAGGCCGTGTTCCTCGACCGCGACGGCGTGCTGAACAAGGCCTACGTCCGCAACGGCAAGCCCTATTCGCCCGACACGATTGAAGAGATGATCATCGTCCCGGATGCGGCCGAGGCCCTTGAACGGCTGCGCCAGCATGGGTTCCGGCTGATCGTCGCGACCAACCAGCCCGACATCGCGCGGGGAAGGCTCACGCGCGCCCAGGTCGATGCGATGAATGGATATCTTGCAAGCCAGCTGCCGCTTGACGGGATCGAAATGTGTACGCATGACGATGCCGACCAATGCGACTGCCGCAAACCGAAGCCAGGGCTTCTGCTGCATGCCGCGGAGCGCGAAAGCATCGATCTGTCGCAAAGTTTCATGGTGGGGGACCGTTACCGTGACATCGAGGCAGGACACAGCGCCGGATGCCGCACGATCCTGATCGGCGACGGCTATGGCGAGACTTTCAAGGCCCAACCCGATGCGACCGTCAGCACCCTGAGTGAAGCCGCCGACTGGATTCTCAAACAACCTGTGACGAAGGACTGATCATGCCCAGTGTGAACCAGCTCAAGGTGAAAATCTTTGCCGACGGCGCCGATAGGGCCGGCATGCTGGATATGTACAAGAACCCGCACGTCAAGGGCTTCACCACCAATCCCACGCTGATGCGCAAGGCTGGCGTCACCGACTACGAGGCCGCTGCAAAGGACATCGTCAAGGCGATTCCCGACCGCTCGATCTCGTTCGAAGTCTTCGCCGACGACTTCGCCGAGATGGAACGGCAGGCCCGGCGGATCACCACCTGGGGCGAGCACGTGTCGGTGAAGATTCCGATCACCAACACCAAGCGGGAAAGCGCACTGCCGCTGGTGCGGAAGCTTTCGCAGGAGGGGATTGCGCTCAATGTGACCGCGCTCTTTACCCTCGATCAGGTGCAGGGGGTTGTAGATGCTGTAAAGGGCGGTGCGCCATGCTTCGTGTCGGTTTTCGCCGGCCGTATCGCGGATACCGGCATCGATCCCGTTCCGATCATGGCCGAGTCGGTGAAGCGATTGCGCGCTGCGCCGAATACCGAGCTGATCTGGGCAAGCCCGCGGGAGCTTCTCAATATCTTCCAAGCCGACGAGATCGGATGCCAGGTCATCACGGTCACCAACGACATCGTCAAGAAGCTGTCGCTGGTCGGGAAAGACATGGACGAATACTCGCTCGAAACCGTGAAGATGTTCTACGAGGACGGCAAGGCAGCCGGCTACAAGCTTTGAGTCTTGCGCGGCAGCACACGCGTTTTCTCTAGCACTTCAGTTGGGGAACGGCCTTGCGGTCTTTCTTCACGAACGTCCGTGCCGGCCTTATCGGCATCGCGATCGCGTGCGCAGCGGTCGCGCTGTTCGCGGTCCTGTCTGGATTCACGCTTTCCGACGCGCGGATCGCCGAAGTCGCAAAAACGGCTTTCGCCAAGAATGAACTCGCCTACGCGGAGCTCCGGGAAGACTTCTTCACCGAGTGCGCGCTGCTGCAGATGCAGGCGCTGCGTCAACCCGGCGTGTTTTGGAACGCGCTCGACACCCGGTTCGTCATGCCGCCGGATGCGCACCCATGCGACACCCTACGTGTTCTCGCGCTCGGAACGGTCGAGCAGAAGGCGTCGCTTCCCGCATCGGTCAGTTATTTCAACTATCCGTTCGGCAGCCGGCACCTCCAAGCATTCGTTCTGAGCGTGCTCAACTATGCGCCCGCTACGATGCTCTACCGCGCGCTTTCTTACGGAAGCGTCGCGCTGCTCTTTGCCACGATGTTGTGGCGGTCACCCGCGACCGCGATCCTGCTCGCGCCAATCCCGTTATTCCTGATCGGCGCGTTCGCGCTCCACCGCTTCGGCGGCAACCTCTCGCACGCGCCGGGTTATTTCGTTGGGTTCGCCGCGCTTGCGATCTTCGTCGCCTTGCCGCACGTATTTGATGCGGCGGCGGCCAGACGGCTCGGATTTGCCGGCGCGGTTGGGGTGATCGCCGCCTATTTCGATTTGCTCAACGGTGTGATCGTAACGCTGCTCGCGTTGACGATTCTGCTCAATCATTTCTTCTACGTCGCCGCCGAGCGGCATCGGCCGGACTACCTGTTCAAGGCGGCGTCGGAGGCCCTCGCGATCCTCGCTTGTTTTCTCGCAGCCTTCTGGTTCGTGACCTTCGGCCGACTCGGATTGCTGTGGCTCAATGGGGTCGACATCACCCGTTTCACCGCCAATCTCGCGGTGCGAACCGCGCAGGACATCGGTATCCCGCTCACTTTCCGGCAGAACCTGGAGACACTGTTCGCGATCCGCTCGCAGCTCACGCCGGACGGTGCGGGCACTGCAAACTGGGTATTTCTCGCCGGAATCGCCGGCTGGATCTTTGCCGGCCTCGCAGGCCTGGCTGTGTTGGTGCTTCGCCGCGGCTTGCGAATTCCGGCTTTGGTTGATGTGCTGGTTCTTGCCGCCGTCAGCCTCGGCGTCCTTGCTTGGTACCGATGCTTCACCGGCCACACGTTTGTGCACGCGGCCTTCATGGTGCGGCTCCTTGCTATCCCGCTGGCTTGCGGGCTCGCAGCGGCGCTGCTGACCGCCCGTGAGGAGCGTGATCGTCTGCCAGCTTTCGTGGTGCCGGGAGCAGCCTGTCTCGCGCTTGGTCTAGCGGCGCTGCTCCTGCACAGCCGCTGGATCGTCGGCACCGCGACGGCGGCACGCTTCATCGAGGCGCCCGCCGATCTCGTGAGTTGCGGTCCACTCGGGTTGAAGCCCGATGGGAGAGCTGACGGAGTGGTGGAGATAGACTTCGAAAAAGTGACTCCGCCTCTCGCGTCTCTGGGTCTGAAGGTCACCAGAGACACAGCCGTGCAGCTTACCCGGCGGAGTCCGGACGCTGCGTATCACACGGGAGCCTTCCACAACATCGTGGGGATCGCGATGGAGGCTGGTGGTTCCTTGCGCAATCGACCGGATGGCGGCTTCCGTTTTGCCGGCGGGACCGAGCCGCGCATCTTCGCTCATTTTTGCCGCGAAGGCGCGGAACCTCGCTCGCGGTACGAGCTGATCGTCGACGGCGTGAGAACGCCGATCTTGCCCTGACTACCCGCGCCGGCTGCGAAGCAGCGAGTCGGTCTCCTTCAGCCCCGCGGCCGAGCCGATCTCATAGAATCGCGTTGTCACCTCGTATCCGGCAAGCTTCCCCCGGCGCGACAAATCGGAATAGACCTCTGCGAGATCGAAGGGCTCGTTCGCGGGCCGGCTCGCGAGCACTTCAGCGCGGATCACGCCCAGCCCCCAGTCGATGTGCTGCATCTGCGGGAGCCGCGCGCGTTTGTCGTAGAGCCGAAGGCGGCCATTCTCGAACCACACATTGCTCGTGTCCCACTGGCCCTCGTTGCGGAACACGGTCATCAGCGCGGGCTGCCCGCTCTCGTGGAATGCTTCAACGATGGGCGGGTAGGCGGTATCGAGCCAGCTGTCGCCGTACATCACCAGAAATACTTCGCCGAGTTCGGGCAGCGCTGCCCGGAGCGCACCACCGGTGCCCAGAAGCTTCGGGCCATCGATCCGGTAAGTGACCGGGATGCCGAACCGGCTTCCGTCGCCGACATAGCCCCGAATCTGCTCGGCAAGATAGCCCGCGCAGATAACCACGCGCGGCACGCGTTCGCGGCGCATGAGCCGGAGCTGGTGCGCGATGAACGGCTCGCCGGCGACCTTGAGCAGGGCCTTCGGCAGCTGCCGGGTGAGCTCGCCGAGTCGCGCCGCAAGGCCTCCGGCGAGGAGCGCAAGGGGCGGCATCTCGGTCATGCGGCCGCGATCTCGTTGCGAATGGCTGAACGCGGCAACTCAGACAATCGACTTCGTTCCCTCAAAGTCGAAGCGGAAGCGGACTTCCTTCAATCCGGCAACCGTCATGGCATGGCGCAGCCGGGTCTTGTCTTCGGCATAGAACATCAGAAAGCCTCCGCCCCCTGCGCCGATGAGCTTGCCGCCGGCGGCGCCGTTCGCCATGGCGTGATCGTACCACTCATTGATCGTCTGATTGGACATCCCGCCCGAGCGCTTCTTCTTGTGCTGCCAGTGCTCGTCCATTAACCGCCCCAAATCGACAAGGCGGCCGCTCTCCAGCGCTTCGAGGCTGCGCAGGCCAAGATCCTTCACGTAGTTGAGGTTCTGGATCATATCTGCGTTCTGCTGCTTGGTCTTGTCGTCTTGCTCCTTCAGGATCGACGAGGCGCTGCGCGAATAGCCGGTAAAGAAGAGCAGCAGGTTGTCTTCCAGATTGTAGAGCGTCTCTGTATCGATCTTCAGCGGCCAGGCTTCGACACTGTCGTCCTTGTTGAAGCGGAAACAGGTGAGGCCTCCGAAGGCCGCGATGTACTGGTCCTGCTTGCCGATCGGCTCGCGCAGCCGGTTGATCTCGATGTCGCAGGCTTGCTCGGCGAGGTCGCGCGGATGGACCAGCATCTTGCGATGACTGTAAAGCGCCTTGAGGAGTGCCGTGGTGAAGCTTCCCGAGGAGCCAAGCCCCGTGCCGGCGGGAATGTCCGCCATCGAGGTGATTTCCAGCGAGTGGATGTCGAGACCGACAACCTTGAAGGCCTCGCGGATAATCGGGTGCTTGAGTTGATCGATCGAGCCGACGCGCTCCAGCTCGGAATACTTCACGATCAGATCATCGATGAAAGTCTGATGCACCGTGATGTAGACGTACTTGTCGATCGCTGCCGCGATGAGGAAGCCGCCCTGTTCACGATAGTAGGAAGGCAGGTCCGTTCCGCCGCCGCCGAGCGTGATGCGAAGGGGAGAACGCACAATGATCATGGACGATACTTCCGGTAGATCTCCTCGACGATCGCAAGGTTCGCAACCGCATCCGCGATGTCGCCGCAGGGGCGACGGCCATCATTGACCGCGGCGGCGAAATCTTCAAATTCGATCCGCCAGGACTGGTCCTCCCCCGGATAATTGAAGGCGGAGCTCTCGGGCGGTCCCATCTGCGGCAGCATGCGGTAGAATGTGAGCCGCTCTTCGCCGTAGCTGCCCCCGAGGCCGTCGATCACCAGCTTGCCGTCGCGCCCGAAGATTTCGAACGAGAATGTGTTCTTCCACTCTGTCCAGGACGCATGCAGCCAGGCCAATTGCCCGCCCTCGCTGCGCAGCGCCATGAAGCAGTTGTCGTCGGCCGGCATATCCCAGAACAGGGTCGGTACCGCGGCGTAATCCACTGTGAGGTCGCCGAGAAACCAGCGCGACAGGTCGATCAGGTGCGAGCCCTGGTCGATCAGCTCGCCGCCGCCCGAGATGGCGGGCTGCGCGCGCCATTCCTTCTCGTAGCCGATCCGCCCGCCATGACCGTAGCGGGCTCGGATGAACAGCAGCGGCCCGAGGACGCCGGAATCGACGATCTCGCGCGCTTTCAGGAACGCCGGGTGGAAGCGATGATTGAATCCGGTTTTGACAATGCGCCGGTGCTTCGCGGCGGCGGCCGCAACGGCTTGTACTTCGGCGAGTGTGCGTCCCGCCGGCTTCTCAACCAGCACGTGGCGCCCGGCCTCTATGGCGCCAATCGAGATGGCGGCGAGCTGATCGTGGGTCGTGGCAACAATGACGGCATCAACGTCGGCCTTCATGGCTTCGTGCCAGTCCGTGACGGCGCGCGCCCCTGTAAGCTCCGCGAGCTGCTGCGCGCGGCTTTCATCGCGGTCGCAAACCACGACGATCTGGCGTCCGGCGGTTGCGCCGGCGCGCTTCCGTCCGATCAGGCCGCATCCGACGATCGCGAGCCGCATTACTTCTTGTCCCATGGCTTGCCGCGATCGCCCGGCACGATGCGGCGAAGCGTGTAGATGTCGGACTTGTCGATGTCGCTCTTCACGTCACCGCTGAACGGCCACGGGTCCCATTGCGCAGCGATCAAACGGCCTGTGACGCCGTCGCTTTCCGCAGAGGCGAGATAGGCGCATAGCGATGCCCCCACACTGAGCGGCGTGCCGCCGTCCTGCTGCAGCTTGCTCATGCGCTCGTGCAGGCTGGCGCCGACGCGGTCCGGTCCCGCAGCGATCAGCTGATCGGTCAATCTCGTCGCCAAAGCGCCGGGCGCAACCGCATTCACGTCGATGCCGAACTCTTTCACCTCGAGCGCCAGCGTTTCGGTGAAACGCACCACCGCGGCCTTCGACGCTGCGTAGGCGCTGATGCCGGGGAGGGGGTTGGTGGCGCCGCCGCCGGACAGATTGATGATCTTTCCGTAGCGCTGCGGCTTGAACACCTCCACGGCCTTGCGGCAGCAATAGACGAGCCCGTTGAGGTTGATCGCGATGGCCCGCACCCATTCATCCCAGTCGATCGTCTCGATCGTCCCCATCGGGCCATAAACGCCGGCATTGTTCACGACAATGTCGAGCTTCCCGAAGGCGTTAGCGGCGCCAGCGAACACGCTATCCACGTCCCCCTTGTCCGAGACATCGGCGCGGTGTGCCACCACGCGCGACCCTGGGTATGCGGCGGCGAGCTTGGCGCGCTGCTCCTCCAGCTCGGCTGGGTTGCGCGCGCACAGCATCAGCGCCGCCCCCTCCGCCGCAAATGCCTCCGCAATGGCGGCTCCGAGCCCAAGGCTCGCCCCGGTGATGATCGCACTCCGCCCGGCGAGCTTCATAAAATCCGTCCCACCGAGATGAGCGAGAAGCGCTTGTCCGTCCCGAGCGTGGCGCCCAGGAAGCGGCCGGGATCGACCACCACGTGACCTTTCATGGCACTCGCAAACTGCTCCGCCGAGAGCTCACGGAACTCCGGCGATTCATTGCCGACCACCAGCGCGTCCGCGCCGCTCGCAGCCGCACCGGCATCGGTGCACAGGCGGACTGGCTTTAGTTCATCCGGCAAGCTCGATACGTGGGGGTCGAAAGCCTGCACGCGCGCTCCGTCGTTTAGCAGCGCACGGATCAACTCGACCGACGGCGAGCGGCGCAGGGCGCTGGTGCCGGGCTTGTAGGCAAGGCCGAGCACGCCAATGGTTCGGCCGGAGAGGGGTTTCAATGCGCGACTGAGCTGCCGGTAAGCCCACCCGCCGTGATGGCGGTTGCTGTCGATTACCCCTTCGATGAGGGGAAGCGACAGGCCATGCTCCTTCGCGAGGCCGCTAAGGAATTGGACGTCGCGCGCCAGCGTGCCGCCCGCAAACGCGGGACCGGGCCGTACGTAGGCCCCGGCGCCGATGCGTGGGTCGGAGCGCAAGCCTTGTTCGACCTCGGCGGCATCAGCTCCAACCTGCTCGCAGACCGTGGCAAGCTCGTTTGCGAACGTCACCGACATTGCCAGGAAAGAATTGAGCCCGTGCTTGACCATTTCGGCGGACTCAACCGAGACCCAGATCAGCTTGTCACAGAATTTGCTTAGCAGGGGCTTGAGGATTGCTTGCGTGCGCTGATCGCGAATGCCGACAACGATCCGTCCGGGATTTTGAAACACCTCGATGGCGCGGCCAAGCCGCAGATTTTCCGGCGAACAGGCGAACGAAACGGTGCGGCCGCCGGCCTGCCGCGCGAATGCTCTCTCGAGCGCGGCGACCGATCCGACCGGCAGCTGCGCCGACACGAGCACAACTGCGCCATCCTTGAGGTGCGGAAACAGCATTTCTGTCTGCCAAAGAACGGCGTCGACATCCGCGCGATCATCCTCGTCCACGGGGGTGTCGTGGCAGATCCAGGCGACATCCGCCGCAGCGACCGCCGCGACGTCGGAACTAAAGAAGAGGGCGCCAGAGGCGAGGCCAGACTGGATCAATTCAGCGAGGCCCGGCTCGTAGAGGGGCGGCTCACCCTTCGCTGATCGTGCGATCCGCTCGCGATCGAGATCGATCGCAACCGTCGGAATTCCCACTGCGGCCGTACAGGCGGCGGTCACCGTGCCGAGATGCCACAGGCCAAAGACCGCGAGTGTCATGGGCGCTGCTCGAAGACCCAGCGATTTTGCGCGAGCCAATCGACCGTGCGCACCACGCCCTCGCGGATGGTGAGCTTCGGCTTCCAGCCGAGCGCGCGGATGCGTCGCGTATCCAACAGGATGAACGGGCTGTCGCCGATCCAGCCGCGTTCGCCGCCCGCATAGGTCAACTCCGGGTGCAGGCCCAGCCGCTCCGAAATCCAGCCGATCGAATCGTTCACGCGGCTTGCCTCGTCCGTCCCGAGGTTGAGCACATGGACCTTGTTGTTCAGCACGCGGATCGCAAGCAGCATGGCGTCGATGCAATCGTGTATATAGAGATAGGACTTGCGCTGCTTACCGTCACCAAGAACATGAAGCTTGCCGGGATCGTCGTTGAGCTTCTTGAAGAAATCGAAGACGTGACCGTGGGTGTAGCGCTCGCCCAGAATCGAGACGAAGCGAAAGATGTACCCCTGAAATCCGAATCCCTCGCAGTAGGCCTGGATCATGCCTTCGGCCGCCAGCTTTGAAGCGCCATAGAGCGAGGTCTGCAGCGGAAAGGGGGCGTCCTCGGGCGTCGGGAAGATCTCCGGCTCGCCATAGATCGAGCCAGTGGACGAGAAGCCGATCCGCTTGCAACCGTTCGCGCGCATCGCTTCGAGCACATTGAACGTCGCGATGGTGTTCTGATCGAGATCGCGCTCCGGATGCTCCGTGCCGAAACGCACATCGGCATTGGCAGCGAGATGAAAGACGAAATCGGCGCCCGCCATCGCCCGCGTGAGTGCTTCCTTGTCGAGCAGATCGCCCTGGACCATCCGGAAGTTCGGATTTGCCGATGCGTCCTCGAGAAAGCGCATCCGGCCGGTCGACAGGTTGTCGTACCCGACGACGGTGTGGCCGTCGGCGAGGAGACGATCGGTGAGATGGCTTCCAATGAAGCCGGCTGCTCCAGTGACAACATAGGACATCACGTCACGCGATCAGTTCTGCCATCGTCCGCGGAGGGCACGGTGCTGTGCCAGTCGCCGATCAGGAACACGCCATTCACCACGCCCGTCGTGATCAGAATCACGCCCCATGCGATCGATATGGCCAGGGTTTCATTCATCGTCAGACCGCCCACCACCCCTAGCGTGCTCGCCATGGCAATCTCACGCCCGCCCAATCCCAGGTAAAGGAACGGAAGCCCGTTCACGAGCTGCAGCAGTGGAATAAACGCGGCAACAAGCCACGCGCTGACGTGCGACCCCGCCGCCAGGAACAACAAGTACAGCGCGCCGCCTGCGAGCACGACATTGAGCAGCATGATCACGCCCTGGATCGCCGAGCGCGAAGGACGCAAGATCGACCGATATCCGGCAAAGACCCGAGCGATCCTCTCGATGAGTTCTCCCCGGACGCGGGCGAGCACCCGGGGGAGGGCGAGCAGCACGCCAACGCCGATGATCGGCGCGATGAAGATAGCAAGTTGGGGCAGAATGATCGCCGTGCTGAACCCTGCTGCAGCTTGAAAGGGCAAGGTTGCGAGGCCGATCAGACAAAGCCACTGCACGCCGACCACGCGGTCGAACAGAGCGCAGCGGGTCGCCTCCGTGACCGACAGGCTTCCGAATAGGCGCAGCGCCGCGATCTTCGCCGCATCTCCCGCAAATCCGACGGGTGCAGCGGCGGCAACGAAGCCCGACGAGCAGGTCACCCTGAACAAGAACCCAAGCGAGGGAATGTCGTGGGGTGAGCGGCCGCTTGCCCACAAGACCACACGCTGAAGCCGGACCGAGTTGAGCGGGAATTGCAACCAGTAGACGATGCAGGCGAGTGCGAAAAGCGCAAGGTCGAGGTTGCGCCAAACGGCAGCAATCTCGCGCCAATTCACGCGCTGATAGACGACTGCACTGCCAACGGCGAGCAGGATCGCGCTCGCGACGAGCGACAGCGCGCGGTATGGAATGCGACGCAGGAAGGTCCTTCCAATGCTCTCGTTTTGCATCAGGCGGGACCGCGCCCGAGCGGCGAGAGACGCATCTTCGCGATCGTCCAGAGCCAGGTGAGCCCGTCCCGCGTGAAGCTGACTTTCTTTCCCTCCGCAAAGGAGCGGGAGGCGTAGTTCACCGGCAGCTCAACGGGAACGTACCCCTTGCGCACCAGCTTCATCACCAGCTCGATGTCGAAATCAAAGCGGTTGCAGACAAAGTCGATCCCGAATATCGCATCGCGACGGAACACCTTAAACATCGTGAACGGGTCGGTCATGCTCGTGTTGAGCGCGAGATTGATCGCGGTTCTAAAAAATGAATGCCCAAAGTTGAAGATCGCCGCAGTCAACGGCGCGTCCTCGAATTTGCGCATCTTCCAGCCGCCCTGGTGGCGCGAGCCAAGGATGAACATCGATTGCCAGGCGTTGAGCGGCGCCAGGAGACCGTCATAGTCGTCCAGGTCGTATTCCAGGTCTGCATCCTGGATCATGACGATGTCGCCCGTTGCCATTGCCAGGCCCTCCCGGACCGCATGACCCTTCCCGCGCGGCCGCGGTTGCAACACGACACGAACTTCAGAATGGTCCGCGTAGGACTGCACCAGCTCGCGGCTGCCGTCGCTGGAATTGCTTTCGACGATGATGATTTCTTTGCGTACGTCCGGCAACGACTTGGCGAGCAGCGCATCCATCATGGTCTTGAATGTCTTGGCCTCATTGAACACCGGTACGATGATCGACACGACACGTTCCGGGCGTTGGGTCCCGACGACCGCACTCACCACAGCGGTCCCCGCCGGCAAGCGAAACTCGCGCCGCCGCAGAAATTGCGGCAGGAGGCGGCTCAATCGCTCAATGCTCCCGGCCCACGAAGCCGTTTCCTCATTGCCGCGCATGCGTTCGGCCACTTGTTCGAGCGAGTAGCTGCGGCGTTCGATTTCGAACCAGACGTGCTCGAAGCCCGCGGAGAGCAGGAGCAGGTTCAACGTTTCGCGCGTGAAGTACCAGCGATTGACCGGCTGCCATTCATGCCAGGAGCGGCCCATGATCCTGGCCTGGCTGCCGTCGAGCAGCGGCACGCTCAAGAGCACGGGAGCACCGGGTGCCAGATGTTCGCGAATTTTTGCAAGCGCAACGCGCGGGTCCGGCACGCGCATCAGCGCGTCGGAAACGATCGCCGCCGCACACTCCGTGCCCCAGTCCGCGGGTCCGAAATCATCCTCGCCGACGACAGTGCCGATCGTCAGCCCCCGCTGCCGGAGCAACGCAATCAAGCTGTCTTGTGGCCGCGCAACAAGAAGAACCGGCCCGTTGATGGCCGCGGCGCCGACCGCGGCTAGCAGACCGGCGTGATCTCGTTCGCTCCGATTAACTTCGGCAATGGCACCCAGTTGGGCGGGCACCGATGGATCCCCCGCGCGAGATGCCTTCTTGCTGAACGACAGCGCGCACCCTCCGCAGCGAAAAATTCGGAACTGGCCGGTGCCGAAGATATAGGCCGCGTGAACGCTGCCGCAGAGCGGGCAGCCAAACTCAATCGGCTGCGCCACCTGCTGCACCAACCTGAGCGGTCTACTCATTGTCATCCATGGCTGCGTCGGCGTTGCATAGGCTACAAACGCGGCAATGTTAACCCCGGCGCGGGTGCCGTATCGCTCAATCGCCCACAAACGGGGTTACCCCGGCATTCCAGCCTCGGATAGGTCAGGCTTCGGAAGGATGGCCTGCTGGTAGCGCTGGTAACCCTCGTCAACGTCGCCATACCAAACGATGCGGCCGTGCTCCATCAGCGCGATCTTGTTGCAGAACTTGCGCGTCAGCACTTCCGAGTGAGAAGCCAGAATGAGAATTCCCGTGCTGTGGATGAACGATTCGAGCCGCTGGTTGGCGCGCTCGAAAAACGCAGCATCGCCCGCACCGATCCCCTCATCGAGGAGCAGAATGTCGGGCTCGATGCAGGTCGCCATCGCAAAGGCGAGACGGGCCCGCATGCCTTCCGAGTAGGTCCTGACCGGAAGATGAAGGAACTGACCGAGCTCGGTGAAGCCCGCGACATCGTCCATTTTTCGAAGGATCTCGGCCTTCGATAGGCGCATGTAGAGGCCGCGCAGCACAATATTCTCGAGGCCTGTGGCGTCCGCGTCGATCCCGAGGCTGACGTCGAACATGGGAGTCGGCGTTCCCTCGATGGCAACCGAACCCTGTAGCGGCTCGAATATCCCGGCGATCACGCGCAGCAGCGTGGTCTTGCCCGCACCGTTGTGTCCGACCAGCCCGACACGCTCGCCGTGCTGTATGTCGATCGACACCTGGTCGAGAGCCCGGACGCACACGTAGTTGTGACGGTCCTTGCCGACCCGCCCTCCCGTCGTTGCCGACAGGACGGCATTCTTCAGCGAGCGGCTATTTGCGCTGTAGATCGGGAATTCGACGGTTACGTCTGTGAGCTGAATGCGGGACATCGCGGTCTCTTACAGCCAATACGGGATGCGCGGGCGAACTCTGGCGAAAAACAGGACGGAGACGACGGCATTCCCAACTGTGATGGCTGCGATCACAAGCCAGATCTTCGCGGGAGGCGGCTCTCCGAGGAGCGGCATGCGCACGGATTCGATGAAATAGTAGAATGGGTTTAGTTCGATGAATAACTGATTTTGAACAGCCGTAGGCCGCCAGAATACAGGTGACATGAAGAACGCCACTTGCATCAGATTGGTGCAAATCAAGGGCACATCGCGGAAGCGGGCGCCCAAACCGCCAAGCGTGAAGGTAAGAAAGAAGCTGTTGAGCAGGATCGCAAAAACGCCAAGAACGGCAAGGAGTGCGACATACCCGGGGTTTAGCTTGAAAATGATCGCTACCGCCCCGTAGATCGTAATATTATGTAAAAATATCAGCAGGTTTCTCCATACGATCTGATAAACATAGATGCTAAAAGGGGCCTTGATCTGTAGAATCGAGCGCGACGTTTCGATGAATACGTTGCAGCCCTCGTTGACGAGCGATGAGATCAAGCTGAAAACGATGATGCCCGCCGCGAGATACGGAAGGTGGTCGTCAACTCGCTGATTGAAGACACCGGTGGATAGATATCCGAGGCCGCCGATCATCATCGCCATGCTGATCGTGATCCAGAAGGGGCCGGCAATGGAACGCCGATACCGCTGACGGATGTCGTGCCAGGCAAGGGTGAGCCAGAGTTCCGACTGCCTCATCCCGTCGCGGAGATCCTGAATCGCGGCCAGGATTCGACTAAGCGAGAAAGGTTTCATAGTGGTTCCGGCCACGGGGAATCGGGTGCGATTTTTCAGGGAATCGAGCTGCGGAGCCTGGGCGCCCGCGAGTGAGCGGAGGAACAACACCTCAACGACGGCGGGACCATAGCGGCGGTCAAACCTCAATGCAACAAGCCCCTCGCAGTAGATGGCCAACAAACATCCGTGTTACCTAGAGCAACACAAAGAACATCCGACGTCACCGGAGTTGAACTAGAATGGAAAAGTTGTAGCCTCAAGCGCAGACAAAAGGAAGTCCATCATTTCATCCTTACAACCACGGTCCAATATTGGAGCGGAACTGGACGGGGACCAGCTCACTGCGCTCCTGCAGTGGAATGTTGCCAATCGAAATCGCCGTAGTGCCAACAGCTTCCGGACGGCTTCATTGTCGGGCTTTCTGATCTACCAGTATGGCAGATGGGTGCATCGTCTGATGCGCCTCGATCCGCAGTTTAGAGGGGCACTTGCGGTTCTGTGGCGGCAGCTCGGCATGGAAGCGGTGGAGGTGCTGTTCGAGCGTCCCCTGCTCACGCTCGACCGGACGTCCTTGGCCGAGATCACGGGCTCGCCATTCTGGCGCAATGTTCTGCTGCCCGTGGACAAGCCCACCGGAGTGCCGCCTCTCTTCGATACGGCATTTTACCTTCAGCAACCCGGTCTCGACCTGCAGCGGCTCGCCCCGCTCGCGCACTACGTGCTTGTCGGTGCCGGGGAGGGGCGCAACCCGCATCCGCTGTTCAATACCGCCTGGTATCTCGGTCGCAATCCGGATGTCGTCGCGAGCGGCGCAAACCCTCTGCTGCATTTTGCAAACAGCGGCGGCCCGCAGGGTCGAACCCCGCACCCGGCGGTTCGCGCAGACTGGTACCGCTCGACCTACGAAGGCGAACAGATCGCCGATGCCGTTCCCCGTGCCGAGCCGTCACCGATCGCGGACCGACGCTACAGCGTCCGCGAGGCGACCGTCGCGCGTACAGCCAAGCCGGCGCTCAAGCGGCCGATCATCTGCGTGGCCCACGTGCTGCCGTCTCAACCGCGCGCCGGCAACGAATACCGAATCTCACGACTGCTGGAATGGCTCGCGGACCGGGGCCACGAGCTCATTCTGGTCGTTGCGCCGCAAGACGGTGACGAGCCGGATGCGGCAGCGCGGAGATTCTTGTTCAAGAAGTATCCGCAAGCGCTGGTTTGCTGTCGCGACGGCACGCTCTTCGTCTCGAGCGGCGCATTGAGCCGTTCGGTCGCGCCGCTTCACGGAAAGCGTATCGGCGAGGTTTCCGAAAAGCACCCGGCCCGCGGAAGCGAAGAGCACCTGAGTCCGCTCGAACGCCATTTCTGCCACGACGCTCTCGTCGGTTGCCTGATGGCGGTTGGAGAAACGTTTCCGAACGCCGTCTACTACGTCAATTACGCGTTCATGACGCGTTTCCTGCCATATTTTTCGCCCCCTCCGGTGTCGTTCGTCGACACTCACGACGTGCTGTCCGACAAGCCGGCGAAAGTCGGAGCGTTCGGCGTCTCCGATGACGTGTCGATCTCTGCTGCCGAGGAAGGCACGATGCTGCGGCGGGGAAGCGCCGTGCTTGCAATTCATCGCGACGATGCCGCGCGGCTGGCGACCCTGGCGCCCGGCACACCAGTTCTGACTGCCGGCGTCGACTTTGCCGCCTCCGACGTCGGGATGCCGCCGGAGCAACCGTCCATCCTGGTCGTTGCGCACAGCAACCCGTTGAACATCAAGGGTGTTCAGGATTTCCTGCGCTTTGCCTGGCCGTCAATCAGGGCCGCGCGGCCGGATGCCCGGTTCGTTGTGGTGGGGAGTGTCGCTGAATCGATCCGATACCCCGACCCTCAGGTGCATCTTGTCGGCTTCGCGGAGGATCTCGCGGCTCACTATGGAGGGGCGCGTGTCGTTATCAACCCGTCGGTGGCCGGCACGGGATTGAAGATCAAAACGGTCGAGAGTATCGCTTACTTCCGCCCGATCGTGACGTTTCCGGCTGGCGTGGAAGGCATCAACAAGCCCCTGCTGAACATGTGTCATGTTGCTTCGGACTGGTACGAGTTCGGTGAGAAAGTCACAGCGCTGCTGGACCCGAAACATGCCGTGCTGGGCACCGGTGAGCGTCAGGTCGTGAAGGATGTGCTTGAGCCCAGTGCGGTCTACAAGGAGCTTGACGGCTGGTTGACCGGGTTGGACCAGCCGGCTGCAGCCTGACCGTGACCGAGACAGCAAGGATCGCCGTGGCGCCTCAAAGCGGGCTTGATATCCTCGTTTTTGTGGCTCACCTGAAATTGGGCGCGGCAGAGCTGAAGGCTTTGGCTGGCCGCATTTCGGATGACTTGAGGTGGCCGCACCTCTCAAGCCGCACAACTCTTGTTGTGCCCGATGACAGCGGCTTCGAAAGCGGCGCTGGCGATCCAGTCCTCGTCATCCGATCGTCAGACGCGGCTGCCATGTTTCGCGAACGTTGCCGCGTTCTGGAGGCGGCACCGCACAACGTCCTGATTGCCTTCGGGGCCTATTTGCCGACGGCCGATGTGATCGGGCAATTGCGTCTTGCGGTGTGCAACGAGGAGCTGGTCTCGGCCATTGCGCCGCGTATTGCCATCGGGCCGAACAGCGAGCTGATGACGCTGGGCCCTGGCTCAGCGCCGAACTCCAGCGGCATGATCGAAGCGAAGTACGCGTCGCGGCTCCTGCCGGCCTACTATTTTCCCGAGGTTCTGTGCCCCTGCATGCTCCTATCGGGGAGAGTGATCGGGAACATCGACATTCCGGAGGACTTCGACACGTTCCCGGATCTCATCCTCGCTGTCCTGCGCGCCGGCCGGAGGCGGGGGTTGCTTGTCCGTGTCGATAATCGGTTGGCTGTTCCCGCGGACCTGCAGTTCGACGTGAATGCCCTGCCGCACGAAGCTGCAAAAATACTACAGCTGTTCCAGGACTATGAGCTGACCCGGCGCCGCATGGCCGCGCATCCCGCCCACGCGGACGAGCGCAGATTTCAAGCGCTGCGCAGGTCATCGCCCGCCGCGACGAGATCGCTTCTTCTCGACTGCACAAATATTCCACCGTCGTTCAGCGGTTCCGCGGAGCATTCGCTGGGCGTGCTGAAAGGCGTGACTCAGATCGAGCATGCCGCGTGGGATGTCTCAGTGAGAGTGACCGACCAAGCGCGCAGCTTCTTCTCGCTTGACGAACGATTTGCCAGCCTTCGCTTTGTTCCGGAGTCCGACGGTTCTTACTATGACTGCGCGATTCGCCTGTCACAGCCGTGGTCGATCGCGCAGCTGGGGGATCTGAACGAGCGTGCGCGGTCCATCGCAGTCACCATTCTCGATACGATCGGTCCCGATGTGATCTACGCCGTGCCCGAGGAGGCCGAGGAAGCATTCCAGTTCGCGGCCGAGCACGCCGACGGGTTTATCTACATCTCCGAGTTCTCTCGCGATCAGTTTGCACGCAGATTTGTGCGGCGGCCGGGACTGGTCGAGAGTGTGATCTATTCGAGTCTCGATGCGGCGGAGTATGTCCCTGATGCCGGCTATTCGGACGGCGAGTGGATCCTGATTTTCGGTAATGCATACGATCACAAGGATCTCGCCCGAACGACCAAGATCGTATCTGCGGCCTTCCCGTATGAGAAGATCAAGGTGGTAGGCAAGCAGGCGCTCGGCGGGCTGAACGTCGAAGCCTTCGACAGCGGAGCACTCGAGAACGAACTGATCGAGGAGCTCTTTCGGCGCGCCAAGTGCGTTGTCTTTCCGTCCTTCTACGAAGGATTTGGCCTTCCTTTGATGAAAGGTCTGGCGCACGGAAAAGCGGTCATTGCACGGCACTCCCGGGTGTTTCGAGAGGCCGTCGCAAGGTTTCCGAACAGCGGCCGTCTGATCGAATTTGAGAACAGCCTCGAGCTTGTTCAAATGGTCGGCAAGGTGCTGCACGGCGAGGCCGAAATGCCGTCACGGCACGCAAGTGCTGCGGTGAATCCCCATCACGGCTGGAAGGAGTGCGCGGCGCAAATCCTTCGGTTCGCAGAACAGATGCAAGAGTCGGAAGATGTGGGCGTTTGGAGAGCGCGGGACCGTGCGCTTCGCTACGTCAAGGCAAGACGGCAGTAAGGCGGCTGACGCTCAAGTCCCCTCGGAATAGTGTTTTCCGCGGCCGTACTCGTCCTTGAAACGAACGATATCATCCTCGCCGAGATAGCTGCCGACCTGAACTTCGATCAGCTCGAGCGGGATCTTTCCAGGATTGCCAAGCCGGTGAACGCTTCCCATCGGAATGTAGATCGACTCATTTTCATGCACGATCCGGACTTCGCTGTCGTTGGTGACTTCCGCAGTGCCCTTCACCACCACCCAATGCTCAGCGCGATGAAAGTGCTTCTGCAGCGAAAGCTGTGCGCCCGGTTTGACGACGATGCGTTTCACTTGATAGCGGGCGCCTGAATCGACGCTGTGATAATAGCCCCAGGGACGGAAGATTCGGCGGTGCTCGATCGCTTCGCGCCGATTCTGGCTCTTGAGCTGGCCGACCGCAGCCTTGACCTGCTCCGCCTTGTCGCGCGAAACGACGATGACCGCGTCCTCGTTGGAAACGACCACAATATCCTTGAGTCCGACCACCGCAGTGACCACCGAGTCATCGGCAAGCACCAAGCAATTCGTGCTATCGACCGCGACCGACGGACCCTTGAGCACATTCCCGTTGGCATCGCGATCGAGCAGCTCCCACACCGCATTCCAGCTGCCGATGTCCGACCAGCCCATGTCGGCGGGGACCACCGCTGCACAGGCCGTGCGCTCCATCAATGCATAATCGATGGATTTTTTGGGCGCCTTGGCGAAGGACTCCGGATCGAGACGGCTGAAGTCGAGATCACGCGTGCGGCCGGCAACCGCCTGGCTCGCGGCGGCAGCAATTTCCGGCTCGAACTTGGCAAGCTCGTCGAGGAGGACATCGGCACGGAAGACAAAGTTCCCGCTGTTCCAAAGATAATGCTGCTTGAGATAGATCGCGGCCTGATCGGCGTTCGGTTTTTCAACGAAGGCATCCACCGCGAGCGCGGTACCGCCGTTGAGCTTGTGTCCCGCGCGAATGTAGCCGTAGTTCGTTGTAGCGTGGGTCGGCGGCACACCGAAGGTCACGATCCGTCCGTCCGCGGCTGCGATGGCAGCCTGCTGGCAGGCATCATGAAACCCTTGCGGGTTTTGGATGAAGTGATCCGACGCAAGAACCACGACGATCGTCTGCGGGTCTCGCTCAGCCGCAAGAGCGGCCGCCACAGCGACCGCAGGTCCGGAGTCCCTTCGTACCGGCTCGAGAACGATGTCCGCCTCGACCCCGCAATCGCGGAGCTGCTCGGCAACCGCGAATCTGAAATCCGAGTGCGTTAGGACGATGGGCCGGCTGAACATCGCCGGATTCGACAAACGCCGCACAACCTGTTGAAATGTCGACCCTTCTCCGATCAACGACACAAACTGCTTTGGCATGCTTTCGCGGGACATGGGCCAGAGGCGCGTCCCAGCACCGCCGCACATGATCACAGGCGTAAGGATGGACGTCATGCAACCCCGCTGAACACCCGGACGCGGCCAGCTTATAGGGGAGGGGAGAGTGCACTGCAACAGCAGCGTTGGTCACCAAGGCTAGCCAGCGGTCCACTTGCCAGTGCTGAGATCAAGGGAACACACGTTCGTCAGCTTGTTCTGCGAGATCCAGGCATGAACGCTGTCGAGATATTTGGAATCAAAGGTTGGCGTGAATCTCCAGCCCGGAGGAAGCAGCGTGCTGTTCCCGTTTAGCGTCGGCACCCGAAACCGGTAGGCCAGAATCATCGCATCGACATGAGGGCCGTAATAGAACTCATGAATCTCCGACTCCTCTGGTCGCGGAATCCGTCCGACAACGTAGAAGGATGCACAACTCTTTGGCGGCGCACGATAGGGGCCAAGCCTCTTCTGTTCTAAAACAACGTCGGTATAGGGTTGCGGCCGAGCCGGATGCTGTTCCAGGATCATGATCGCAAGAGCAACATATACCATGAACCGAATACGATTGGTGCGTTGTATGATCCAGGATGCGCCGATCATCACAATCGGCACCCATACGGCGGGAAACAATACCAGGAGTCGCGCCGGCACGCGCACGACCGATCCACCCGGGACAAACCGATAATACAAGGTGTACGGCTTGAGAGATCCCCAATCCAAAAAAGATAACCAGAGGAGTATCGATCCGAGTCCAAAGACTCGAACAAAGATGACGCGTGTCCGCTCGTCGTGCGTCAAATCATCAAGTCGGAAAATGGCAAATGCACAACCCAGCGTGCAAAGCATGACGACGCCAAAAATCGGAGTAATGCTCGGATGCCACAACAGGCGACCCCCGAGGTGGCCGGGCCCAAGGAGGTCGCCCCAAAAGTAGTTATTCCCTCCGACTGCGACCAAATCCCAAACTCGCTGCGAGCGACCATCGATAAACGCCTCAGACAGCGGCTGTGGACCGCTCTCCATCACACGAGGCAAGTAGAGAGCGATAAACGGGTAGAGCGCAACGACCAAAACGAGAGCGAAAATAGCGAAATCCGCCGCATTTTCCTTGATGTAACCAAACGCGCGCCTGAATGCGGAGGAGAAGCCAAGCATGCAGGCCGCCACGATCGCGGCCCAGGCGACAAGGAGAACGAAAAACCAAGCTACATAGAATCCGGTCAGGCAGGTGGTGGAGAATACGGCTGCGCCGGCCGCGATAATCATGAATCGCTGCCCGTGAGAGACATGCCGTACAAAGGCGATGGCAAGCCAAAGCATCAGGGGAACGGTCATGACCGCGAGGAGCTGCGCGTGAATACTCCATTGATAAATATTTCCAGACACTATGAATAAGATGGAGCCAAGGATGGCGAGTGGATGCGAAAGGCGCAGCCCGTCGCGCAAGAGCAGTGCCATCGAGATGAATCCGACCACATATAACGCTGCGTAGGACAGGTCGTAGGAGAGAAACTCGTCGTACCGGAGACGAGCTACCGTGTAGGGAATCCCGAGCAGCGCCAGCGCGTCCGTGTTTCCCAGAACGCCATCCTTTGGAAAAAAGAAGATGGGAGAACGCCAGTCCGTTGCGCGGCCCAATATGACGCTACGCCAGTGCTCCAACAGCGCCATGGAAATGCGCGTATCGCCGGGACCGCCGAAGGTTAGTCCCGCAAACATATATCTAAATACGTATGTGATAGAGAGGGCGCATGCCACGACGTAAAAGCCCGCCAGGGTCCACTTGGGGCCACGCCATCGGTGCAGGGCTGCTATTGCCATTCACATGAATTCCGGCGCTGCCTGCATTCCATTGTCGCCGTAAGGGTCTACGCGAACGACCCGGAGCAATCAACGGAACTGTGCTGCGGCTTGGCCAACTTGACGGACGGTTGGGTTAGGAGAATGATTTAATCATGCAGACTAGGCCTGAATTTGCCGCGTTTCCAGCGTATGCGGGCCCAGGAGAACCGGGCTTCTTCAAAGACTTCCTCGGCGTGAGGACACGTCTGTCAATCATGCCGCTGCCTGACTGGGCCGCCGGCAAGGTCTTTGGCTACCCGTGTAACGAAGAGAAATTTCTGCACTCGGTAGATGAGTGGAGCGGAACGCTTCGCTCCGTGCTTGAGGCGAGAACGTCGCTTGTGGCGATCGAACTCGGCGCCGGATGGGGACCGTGGTTGGTGGCGGCGCATGCCGCGGCGCGGGCGCGCGGTATCGACGATATTCGACTCATCGGTGTCGAAGGGATGGCCGAACACATTGCTATGATGCGCCAGCACTTCATCGACAACGGTATCGAAGCGAGCCGCCATCGCATTGTGCACGGCATCGTTGGCGTACGGGACGGCAAGGCCTATTTCCCCAAGGCCAAGGACGCGACGATCGAGTGGGGTGGCGAGGCGATCTTTTCCAAGGTTCAGCCGCCTGACACCGTGGCTCTGCCCAGCGTTTCGCTACCGACCCTGATGGCCGACTTTCAGCGCGTCGACATTGTTCATTGTGATATTCAGGGGGCGGAAGGCGAGGTTCTTCCGGCTGCCCTGCCTGAGATGACCAAGAAGGTGCGGCGCATCGTGGTCGGGACGCACAGCCGCGGGATCGAACACACGCTATTCGGAGCCTTTCTGGCGCACGGATGGAAGCTGGAGGCCGAGGCGGCCTGCACGTTTAACATCATCGAGGGTCGACATTATTCCAAAGATGATGGGACGCAGGTTTGGGCAAATCCCCAGTTCGATGCGCCAGCGGTCGATGTGAGCGGCGCCGACAGTCAGTGGGGGACTCGCGGACCCTCGAAATGGCTCCGCCTCTTCGGCGGCAGGAGGGCTTGAAAGAGTCCTGATCCCCAACCCGCGCGCGGGCCTGGATGCACGCCGAGAGTGTCGCGGCCGTTGACGCCGTCGATGAATAGCCGCGCCGCAACGGGCCTCTCGCCTCTTGAATATCCGGGCACATTTCCCCCGGCCGCCCGCTTGAGCGGTCGAGAGATCAGGCCAGAGGACTATTCGTCAAGTGCGGCGGCGGTTGCTGCGGCAGATCAGACGTTCCAGAGCACGTCGTGGGTGCCGTCGCCGTTGAGATCGCCGATGCCGGCAATGCTGCCGCCGTGCGTTCCAATGTCCACACTCCCGGTCCATGCGCCGTTCACGAGCTGCCACTCGTCAACCCGCTGGGTATTCGGATTGTAGAACAGGACATCGCTGAAGCCGTCATGGTTAAAATCGCCGACGCCGCCAACCTGAAATCCGGTTGGATGGTTGCCGGGGTTGACGCTCGCCGTCCATTGCCCGTTGACCAGCATCCAGATGTCCGTTTCGCCCGTTCCGGCGTTGTAGAAGAAAATATCGCCGTGGCCGTCACGATTGAAGTCGCCGACGCCGCCGACCTGCCAGCCAGGTCCCGGATGTTTGCCGGGATTTGTGCTTCCTGCCCATTGACCGTTTTGCACCTTCCAGACATCGACATCGCCGTTGCTCGGATTGAACCACACGACGTCGCTCGTCCCGTCATGGCTCACATCGCCGACACCGGCGACCTGATAACCGGCCGGATGCGTTCCGATCGTCGTGCTGCCTGCCCACTGTCCATTCGAGAGCATCCAGATATCGGTCTGGTTGGTGTTGGGATTGACCCACAGCGCGTCGCTGGTCCCGTCGCCATTGAAGTCACCGATGCCGGCGACCTTGTAGCCCGCGGGGTGAGTGCCGACATCGCTGCTCGCCGCCCACTTGCCATTCGAGAGCATCCACAGGTCGACCATGTTTGTGGTGGGATTGAACCACAGCAAGTCGCCTGTGCCATCGTGGTTGAAGTCGCCGATGCCGGAGACCTGAAATCCCGCGGGGTGCGAGCCCGGATCGACACTCCCGGCCCATCGGCCGTTCGAGAGAATCCACGCGTCCAGGCGGACGGCCGGGGGTGGGGGCGGCGACCCGCCGCCCACGACGATCTCGACGGCCGCAAGCCCCTCATCGAGTTTCACCAAGGCTCTGTCGCCGTTGTGAAGTCCATCGAGGCGGGCAAGGGTCACAAACCCGCCGGGTCCAGAGCCGTCCATATCGACCTGGAACAGCGCAAACGTGTTGCTGCCGTCCTCGACGAGCCGGACGAGGGAGCCGGCCGGTTGCCCGCTCCCGCCAACCAGTCGCGAGACCGAAAGCTGATCGCTCTCGTTGAAATCATAGTGTCCAGAACTTTGATTGAAGTCTGTGATCCGGTCGAAAATGCCGGCCTGGGCGTCGAAAATATCGGTCAGAGGAGGTGTTTCGGCGCCGCCGGGCCCAAGCGAAGTGCCACCCCAGACGAATGAGTCGGCGTTCAAGCCACCCGTGAGCGTGTCGGCGCCCGGACCCCCAGTCAACGTGTCGTTTCCAGCGCCGGCACTTATCGCATCGTTGCCGGACAGCCCGAGCATGTTGTTGCTGTTGCCGTCACCGAACAGGCTGTCCACGTAGGCGGTCCCGCCCAGATCATGGACATTGCCGAAATACTGGTCGCCGGCCGCGTCACCCGTGTTGATCGCGGGGTTGGCCAACGATGCGGTCAATCCAGTGGTGGCAATCTCGTAGTCGATGAACCCGCCGCCCGGGCCGCCGAAGATCTTGTCGGCGCCAGGCCCGCCGATGAACGTCGTGAACGAATTGCCGGCATGAAGCTCATCGTCGCCTTCGAGACCGATCAGCTGGTTCCCGAACTGGTTGTTCCCCCAGAGGATATCGTTGTGGCGAGAACCCTGGAGATGCTCGAGGTTGACGTAGGTGTCGCCCGCTGCCCAGCCGGTGTTGATCGCGGGGTTGAGCATCGAGGCTGTGACGCCGGTTGGGGCGAGCTGGTAGTCAATGAGGTCACCGTCGCCGGCTCCTCCGTCCATGATGTCGACGCCGTCAGCGCCGGAGAGGTTGTCGGTACCGTCGCCACCGAACAAGAAGTTCGTGCCCCCCCAACCAAACATGGAGTCGTTGCCGCCCATTCCGAACAGCTTGTTGTCCCCGGCATCGCCGGAGAGGAAATCGTTGAAATTGGTGCCGATGAGATTTTCGACGGACCTGTATGTATCGCCGATGGCCTCTCCGGTGGCGTCAGGGCTTGGCATCAGAAAGATGTTCAGGCCGATCGGCGAATGAATGTAGGTTGCCGTGTCTTCGCCGGGCCCGCCATCGAGCACGTCGGCGCCACCCAGACCCTCAAGGGTGTCATTCCCCTCGAAACCATTCAGGGTGTCGTTGTCCGAGGTACCGACCAGCGTGTCGGGACCTGCACCGCCGTTTCTGATGGCCATCTTCTGCCGGCTCCGGATGTCAGTTGGGAAGAACTGAGCGTTTATTCTTCGCGATTCGGGCTATTTTCAGCGCCAAAAACGCTCTTGCGCCACTTGGTCGCAAATTCGACGACAAGTGGAACCGCTGCGATACCGCGCCCAGCTTAATTCTCAGTTACGCGGAAAATTCAATTTGCACAACGATGTCCACAGGTCATCCGTCGCATCGGGCTGGACGGGCAGTGGGACTTTCGGCCTAGCCGAGTGCGAGCAGCCGCGGACCCAGCGGGCTGTCACCAAAGCAACGGTCCCAGTACAGCGCTTCGCGCGCCTTTCGAGAAGCTTCGGTGATGGTCGGCGGCGGCGAACGAAGGGTTTGGCCGATCGCCTTCCGAAACAGGATCGGGTCCTGCTCGGCGATCAGTCCGTCGGCGCCGAGGAAATCAGCAAAGCCACGTAAAGCCACAGGCGTAGCAACGATCCATTTGCCAAGAGTAAGCGCTTCCGCCGTTTTGAGATTCGACCCCGCGCCGGTCGCGATGGGCAGCGCAACGACATGGCACGCCGCTTTCATCGCCCAAAGCTCGGGATCCTCGATCTCCGGGAAAAAATGAATTCTCGCGGAGTGGGCCGCAAGGAATCGTCGATAAAGACGATGATTGAAAATACCGTCGCCAAGGCCGCCACACACGGCAATGCTCTTGACTGGCGGCACCATGAATGCACCGTCCCGGATCAGATAGTTGCAAAATCCCTCGACATTCGGCGGGTAGGCGCTGCCGACCATGAACACGAACGGTCTGCCTTGGAAAATCTCACGACACCGCTCGGAATGCGGAATGATGTGGGGCGGGCGATCGACGCCGTTCGGTACAACGATCACGCGGTCTGGAGTGCAATAGCCAAGATAGTGGTCTCGCTCGGACGACGTGACGCACACAACCAATGCAGCTTCGCCGCAAACTTCAGCCTCCATCTGCTCGATACTGTCGCAGATGCGCCTTCGGCTATCGGATGGCAGACCGCTGCTGGACAGAATTGCGTCCTTTAACGGCGCCTCGACGTTGTAAGAGGAATAGACTAACGGAAGAGCCTTGCTGCCGAACGCTTCGCGCAATCGCTTTGCAAGTGGCCACATGAAGGGTTGTTCGAGTTGAAGCGCGTCCGGCTTCAGGCGCTCGACGAGTTTCACGAAGTGGCTAAACGATGATTCGTTCGTTGCGGCCTGGCGGCCCGACAACAGATCGCCAATCAGTGCGACCGGCCCCTCATCCGATTGGCGAACAATAAGAGGAATGTCATGCTTGCCGACCAATGCCCGCGTGTAATGGTTGCTGTCATAGATGCAGGTGTAGACGTATTCGACTCCGATTTTCTGATAGAAATGTCTGAACGCGGCGGCGCGCCGCTGCCCGCCATGGACCGGCTTTACGGCCGGAAAAGTCCCCAATCCCAATATGCGCTTGATCAAGAGACAGCGTCCTTGACGGTGCTGAAAAAGCGATCCGCGGCGGTATCCCAAGTCATCGGCCGGTGCTCTGCCTCGATGCGTCGGCCCCAATCAATCAAGTCGTTCGGATGCGCCAGGTAACGGGCTATCGTTTCGGCCCAGCGAAGCGTGTCCTTTGGATCGATGCGCAGGACGAACTCGCTTCCGATTTCACGCAACGCGCCAGCATCGCTGCTGATGCATGGCTTGCCGTACGCTAAAGCCTCAGCAACCGGAATGCCATATCCCTCCGAAAAGGATGGGAAGACAACGAACGCGCAATCCCGATACAGCGTGGCTAGCAAGTCGTCGCTCACGTCATTGAGAACGATGATGCTATCGCGGGTTGCGGGGTTGGCAGAAAGTTCGTGCATCAGGTCGTTTACGGCCCAACCCACGCGGCCGACGAAGACGAGTCTGTCGCGTTCCGCGTCGACTGTCTTTGACCTGATGCAGCGATCCCACGCATCGTAAAGCACACGATGGTTCTTGCGCGGCTCGATGGTCGAGACAAACAGCGCAAACCGCTTTTCCTTGAGCGAAGGCGGAAGCGCGGTCTGGGCCGGCGCAGCCGGCAAATCACAGCCGAGTGGGAAAACATGTGAAGGAATATCGACGCCGTTTTCGCTGGAAAAGCGCATCCAATCCTGACGCGTAGACTGAGAATTGCACATGGCCAAGTCAGCGACCCAGATCAGTTCGCCCAGGTAGTCCGCGATGAACGTGTCATAGTCGGGGCTTACGAAATGTGGGAATGAGAGCGGGATGAGGTCATGGATCATCGGACAATAGCGAAAGCCGAGCGATTGTTTGAGCGTCCAGATGCTCCGCATGTCTTTGTATTGCCAATCCATCCCGACCGAGATGATGCAGCTCGCTGCGCCGAGTTTTGCTGGGCCGCGTGACACACTTGAGAGCTTCTCGACGCGCTTTGCGGACGCGGGGGTCTCTGCAGGCATCGGCGGAGAGCCGAACTCCTCCTGCTGGATCTGCCGTATCTCTTCGCGCGTGTAGCGCCTGCCGCGCAGCAGCTGAAACACTTGGTAGACGGTGACGTTCGTGCGCATGGCGCGGCGCACGCGTCCGCGCAGTCGATTCAGCGCGATTGCATGCGCGCCCTGCGGGGGCGGCTCCGCTGCAAAGTCGATCTGCAGTCTGCCGTCGAGGATATCGGCTGCGGCCTTGTCGTCGATGACGAGAAAGAGATTCTGCGAGCGATCATAGATGCCGAAAACAACCGCTTCGCCCAGGAACCGGCACGCGCGGCGCGCCAGTTCCTGCTCGACCCGCACGATTCCAACGGCCGCGCCGGTCCATTGTGCGGAGGTCGTCAAATCGAATAAGTAACGCAGACGCGCCCCCGCTCGATACTCGCAATCAGCCGACGGTTAGCTCTATCGTCAACGCAAGACGGTTTGTCAAAGCCGTGAGCTCAGCCGCCGACGCTCTTGATCGTACCGAAGAACCGGACAGCCGCCTGTTCCCATGTCACCGGGCGATACTCGGCCCTGATCCGCGCCGCCATTTTGTCGAGCTCCTGAGGCGACCGCATGTGGTGAGCTATGGAGTCCGCCCAGCTGGTTGTGTCCTTCGGGTCGATGCGAAGTATCAGGTCACCGCCTATCTCCGCGAGCGATCCCTCGCTGCTGCTAATGCACGGTTTGCCATATGCGAGCGCCTCCGCCAGCGGCAAGCCATACCCCTCGTAGAGCGACGGAAAAACGACAAACGAGCAGCGTTGATAGAGCAGGCGCAACAGGACATCCGGAACGTGGTTGAGAACGATCAGCGTGTCACGCGTTGCGGGGTTCGCCGAAAGCTCTCGCATCAGATCATTGACCCCCCAGCCGTGACGGCCGACGAAGACCAGTCGATCACGCTCGGGGTCGATCATTTTCGAGCGAATGCAGCGGTCCCAAGCTTCGTAGAGCATGCGGTGGTTCTTGCGCGCCTCGATGGTTGAGACGAACAGCGCGAATCGCTTGTCTCGCAATGTCTCGGGAAGATCGACTTGTGCGGTGTTCTCGACCGTCGGCAAGTCAGAGCCAAGCGGGAACACGTAGGCGGGTCCTGCATCGGGACGACGTTGGTGGCAATAGCGCATCCAATCCCGGCGCGTTGTTTCCGAGATGCATATCGTACAGTCGGCAAGCCACACGAGCTCGCTGAAGTACTTGGCGAGAACGGATGAGAGCTCCGGCACGATGAGATGCGGAAGCAGAACCGGGATGATGTCGTAGACAATTGAGCAATAATGAAATTTGTATTCTTTCTTCAGCATCGCAAGCGCTGGAATATCCTTTAGATCCCAATCGAGGCCCCCGGAGATGAGAAACGCGTCGCTATCGAGACGTGCGATCCGGTGGGGAACCTCGGCAATCGGGAGCGGCCCGGGCCGCTGTTGGGACGCATCCTTGGCGGCAAACGCTTCGCTTTGTATCCGCAAGATGTCTTCGCGCGTAAAGGAGCGGCCACGCAGGTGCTGCAACGCATGATACAGCGTTGCGTTGGCGAGCACCGCTTGCCTGATATTTCGGCGCACTGCGTTGAGACGGATTTCGGCGCGGCGGGCGCGGAATGGGACCGGCGGGTTGAAGTCGATTTGCCTGCGTCCGTCGATGAGCTCGGCGGCGACGTCATCATCGATCGTCAGGACGAGGTTTCGAAACCGGTCATAGACACAGAACTCAACCGCGTTTCCAAGATGTTCGCGCGCGCGACGGGCGAGCTGGCGCTCAACCCGCAGGATACCGACATCCGCGCCACTCCAGTGAGCCGACGTTGTAAGATCGTAGAGGTAACGCAGGAGAAGCCCCTCAGGACGCGTTCTTGGCGAAGCCTTTAGTGCGCTTCATGCGCTCAGACAACCGTCGCGACCGCGGACACCGATTTCATGCAGAACTGGCGCCTGCTTCGTACATCGAGCACAGCGTGTCCCGGAAATCCGGATTAGGCAGATCGCCGAGCATGGACTGCAGCCGTTTTGCCGATCCCTCGATCACGCGCGCTTCTCCCGGCCTTAGCAAGGCGGGATCCTTGACCACTTCAATTGCGTGTCCCGAAATCTCCTGCAGGAGGCCGATGATGCTGGCCAGATGAATCGCTCGGCCTGAGCAGATGTTGACCACGGCGTGATCGACCGGGCGAGAGACGAGCCGAGCATAGATCTCGACCACCCGCCGAAGGTCGGAGAAATCGCGGAACAGGTCAAGATTGCCAAGATGGATGCGCGGCGCTCGCCGCACGAAGTGGTCCACGATCTTCGGAACGAGGAAGATCGGCTCTTGGCCAGGGCCCGTGTAGTTGAAGGGACGGGTCACGACAATGGGCAGCTGGTTCGCGAACAGGCGCGCGACATCCTCCATCGCGCGCTTGCTCGCTCCATAGTGGTTCTGCGGTTCGAGCGGCGCGTCTTCCTCAATGGGCGCGCCATCTTCGGAGAGAGCGTAAACGGTCGCGCTGCTGGCAATGATCACGCGCTTGGGCCGCTCGGCGAGCCCGGACAGCGCCTTCAGGAGGTTGGCCGTTCCCGCGACATTGACCGCGTAGAGCTCGCCGAGATTTCCGTGGAGGGGTGCCGCGATACCCGCGAGATGGATCACGACGGTCGGGTGTATCTCCGTGACGGTTCGCTGAACAAAGTCCGTGTCGCAGAGATCGCCTTGCGTTTCGCCGCTTGCCGCGGGTGCTCTGGTTACGCCGAATATCTCATGGCCGTCCTGACGGAGCCTCGCGGCGAGCGGCCGTCCGGTAAAGCCGCCCGACCCCGTCAGCAGAACGCGCTCAGAAGGAGAACCCAACCTTGTTTCTCCGAATGTCGGCGTCGACCATGATTGAGCAAAGCTCCGCGAGGGGCGCGCGGGCCTCCCAGCCGAGCTCGGCTTTCGCACGCGATGCATCGCCGATCAGGCATTCGACCTCGGCAGGGCGGAAATAGGCCGGATTCACCTTGACGCGCAGCTTGCCGGTGCTCGTGCAGACGCCCTCCTCTTCGACGCCGCTGCCGCGCCAGGAGAGCTCCGTCCCGATCGCGCGAAACGCCAACTCGACGAATTCACGCACCGTTGAGCTCTTGCCGGTCGCGAGCACGAATGTTTCGGGCTTTGCATGATCCATGATCATGATCATGCCGCGCGTGTATTCCTGGGCATAACCCCAGTCGCGTCGCGCATCGAGATTGCCGAGTTCGACGCGGTCCTGCTTGCCAAGGTGGATGCGCGCGACCGCGTTGGTGATCTTGCGCGTCACGAACTCCTGGCCGCGCAGCGGGGATTCGTGGTTGAAGAGAATCCCGCTGGCCGCGTAGATTCCGTACGCTTCGCGGTAATTCACCGTTGACCAGTGGGCAAACAGCTTTGCGACCGCGTACGGGCTGCGCGGATAGAACGGCGTGCCCTCGTTTTGCGGAACGGCCTGCACAAGCCCGTAAAGCTCCGAGCTCGAGGCTTGGTAGAATTTGATTTTCCGGTTGATGTGCCGGATCGCCTCTAGGAGATGCAGCGGACCAATGGCGGTCATCTGCGCGGTCGCGATCGGCTGATCGAACGACACGCCGACGAAACTTTGCGCTGCAAGATTGTATACGCACTCCGGCTCGGCGCGCTCGATCAGCCGCATGCACGCGCCGGTGTCGGTCAGGTCGAACTCCACGAGCTTGAGATTTGGGTGATCTCTAACGCCGAGCTCCTCGAGGCGCCAGAAATTGACAGAGCTCGTACGGCGAAAGGTCCCGAACACCGTGTGCCCGGCCTGCAACAGCTGGTCCGCCAGGTAAGCGCCATCCTGGCCGGTAATTCCCGTGACGACAGATGAACGCATTGAGGGGGGCGGATCCCAGGATAGAGGTGGATGGGCTCTTCACATGCAAACAATGTAGCCGGCGTCAAGGTAACCGGTAGCGGTCCTGGTCTCCGTCCGTCGGACGGGCGCATTCGACCTCTCTTTGCAGCGATGGCTTAGCCTGATTGTGACCAAAGTCAAACCTTCGGCGCGATGCTCTCGACAGGGGGCTTGGCGAGACAGTCCTGCTTTCGCAGGGTCCCGCAGGTCGCGCGCCTCTCTCTCGGTTGCGGGCATCCAGACTGGCCGGCGCTGCCATGACCGAAGCACAGATCTGGACCCGCGGGCATTCGAAGCCGGAAAGGACGGTCGGCGCGCCGCCAATCGCAGGCAATTAGAGCGCGTTCGCAAGGCGCAAGGAAAATACCAGCTCGCTGAACTGGCGATTGAAAAGCTCTGCCGTTGACGGGACAAGGGCCGCGATCTTCGGCTTCGTGAGTTCAGAGAGCAGAATGGCCAGATCGTTCGCGTCGATCTCGTTTCCCACAACCACCGCTTCATTGTTATCGGGTAGCGAAACAGGTTTCGACGATAGCAACCACCCGGATACGCTCGGCTGCACAACCTCATTGTGCGGCGCCACGTTGATCGACACGATTGGCGTGGCGACAGAGATAGACTCATAAAATCCGAGACCAAGCCCCTCATGGGAGGAAATCTGAATACTTACGTCGCTTTGACGGTAGGTATCTATGATGTCCTCATGACGAAGGTTCGAAATGACATACTCAATTCTGGGGTGCTCATGAACTGTCATGTCCGAAGAATTCATGAGACAAATTTTGAGCCTGATGTCGTCTCTCGTCTCGGCCGCCTTTAAAAATGCAGCGATGACCTTCGGAGTTTGCTTGCGCGACACGGCATTGTGGCCGCCGATATGGGAAAACAAGATCTCCTTTCTGGAGAGCGTGGACTGTACCTTTTCCGCGATATCGCTTCCGGACAGCTTCGGGCCAAACCCATGCCCGATGTAGATCGCATTTCTCACGCCGTGAGATCGCATGACATCGAGGCACTGCCGAGTATTGCACCAGGTCCGCGCGAGGTTGTTATGACCAGGGATTTCCGGACGCCGAACGGTTTCGATCATTGGCACCGCGACGACGGATGTGCCCCGAACCGTGAAGTTTCTTATCTTCTTCCAATTGAAGGGAAAGCATATCTCCGGATAGATAAACCGGCCAATGTTATTGACCCGCACAAATTGTTCCATCTCATATAAAGTGACCCGCTCGCGATCGTTGAACGAGTAATGGATCGTATCGGCGTGCGGCCCAGCCGCCCAATCCTCCGGGCGGGACTGCACCGCGAGAGCGTTATCCCGCGCTGCGTATGACTGAAAAGACAGAACGTGGGCCTTCAATCCCATTCTGCGAAACAGCTTGACGTAGGTGCGCGCGACCTCCCCCAGTCCCTGCTCCGACCAGGGGACAAAGAATCCGAGATTACGCCGGGGAGATTGTTTCGTAAGCTCGATCGCGGACCGACAGAAATCGCGTGGATAAAGTCCAAACTTCTCGGATAGCCGTCTGCGCTGCCTCTCGCCAATGTCCTTGAGTTTCCCGGCATCGTGGTAGAGCTCGCTGACAGCCTTGATCCAGTCGTCCGGATTCTCCGAGATAAAGTATCCCGTGTCTTCGAACATCTGCTGCAGGAAGCCATTACGGGTGGAGAGGACCGGAATTCCATTCATCGCCGCTTCGAATGCGACACGGCAAAACGTTTCATCGACCAAGGTTGGCACGATCACCATTCGGGCTTGCGCAAGGTACGACTTGATGGGGCCATACCTGTTATATTCGCTGTGCGGACGCTTCTGAATCTCGCTCCTGATCTCTTCGTCGAGTCCTTCCGACCGCGGCTCCGTCTGTACGGCGCAAAATGGAATTTGGTCGCCCAGTTGGCGCAAGCAATCGAGGAATATTCTGCCGCCTTTTCCTTCGGCAACATTGATTTGGACGACCTTGTCTCCGGCCGGAGGAGCGTCAAGCATATAGTGCGACGGGTCCGATATGGGATGGTGCACCTCGAATGCGGCGCGTCCCCCCAGGCGCCTGTAGACGTCCAGCATGAACTCGGAGGCGACATAGCTCTTCACATAGCGCGGATATTTCTTGAGCAGTGCCTCCACGGGCTTGTGGCGGTCGATCCAGTCCAGGACATGAGTATTCTTGGTCTCTCGGTCGAGCCGTACCAGGCCGGTCCAAAAGTGATAACCGATGAGAACCGGCACACGCGCCGACGCGGCCGCCGAGCCGACAAACGGATTGGAACCGCCGTGGGTGTGGACGATATCGGGTTGAAAGCGTTCAATCAGACGCTCGACCACCTCAACCGAAAAGGCGTCGGCTACGCGAACCTCCTCAAAGAACGGAGTATAGGAATGGGAGGCGCTCGTGTGCGGAATTCCCTTCGAGCTGAAACTCACCCATATGCAGCGGTAACCTATCTCGCTGAGAATGCGGCAAGTCTGGTGCATGAAGCTCTCGCCGCCGCCCATCGGATATCCGAGGTCCGTAATAACCAGGTATACCGGAACGAGTTTTTGCAGAGCATCGATGCTGTCCAGGAGAGCCGCGGCATCCAGGTTTTCGATTAGCTCCTGCAAGAAGTCCGGTGCATGAAAAGCCAGACTCTGCAAGGTTTGCTGGTGAGGATGAATGAGCGGAAGGAAATCGCCTTTGATCCGGGCGCCCGGAGCTATGCCTGCATCTTGATCGTCTTCGGAAGCGTCATCAAAGGTCTGACATGCCTCCAGCGTGGATGCGATCGTGGGTGCTGCGCCAAACGAACGCAAGGCCGCTGCTTCATGTCTCTTGATGGCTCGGAAAAGGGCTCGATCGCGACCGCCCTCGTAGCTGAGTTCCTCAACCGCGATGCGATTCATCAGGAGCCGCTCGCGAACAAGATCAGCGGACTTCATCCACGAGTGGGTGAAGGTAAGATCGACATTCAGCGCTTCCTTGCAGACGTGCTCCTTTGTCACCAAACCTTCGGAAAAGTCGATCGACGACGCGATGCACCAAAGCACCTGATTTGCACCGAGCTGCTTGAACATGCCGATTGCATCGGCAAGCAATCGCCGATCGGAGAAAACCTCGCGCAAGAGCCGCGGGCTTGCTGACAGGATTCCCTTTGTGGCGAGCTCCGCCATGCTTGCCGCATAGGCGGGCTGATCGTTCAGGCTTCCGCCGGACCGTGATGCCAATTCAACGAGGAACTGTATCAGCAGCCGTAGCCGCTCACCCGCCTCAGGTCGGGATACATCGAACCGCGACTTGTCCAGGCCTTGGGAGTCGCCAAGTCCGATGCGGTCAAGCGCCGTCGTGTGAGTCAGGGTATCCATCACTGTGTCTTTGAATTCGCAAATCCGTTGGCGGAGCTGTTGGAGCCGGGAAGAGTGATCACTATGTCGGCGCGATCGGCATTATTTGGGTAATCAAGAGGAGTCGGGAAGGTTCTGGTGCATGGAGCGAAGCTGTAGCGTTTACGAGACGCATAGGTCACTTCAATGACGTCAGGAATTGGCACTCCTCCGATAATCTTGTGGATGCCCCAATTATTCGCATGCATATGAACCACTTGATGCGTCTGATGGAGTTTCTTCAGGACGTACATACGATTGATATGACTGTCGGGTTCCGAATAATCTGACATACCATGCAGCTCAATGAGAATTTGTGAGAATCTCTCAAGCGTTTCGGTCGGTATTTCTCTCAACGCTTCCCACTCGTTACCCTCGATATCGATCTTCAGAACGATATCGCCTGAGATGCCGATGCCTTCCTCGTCAAGGATGTCCGGCAGGCGACGTTTGGCATTGTCGATGTCGGCGTGGCCCAGCCCGAGCCGCCTGAATTTGATTTTGGGATGCTGGGTCGGGATGTCGTGGATCGTGTGGTCGTACAGAAGGACGTGAACGCCCCACTCGGCGAGTTCGAGGTCCCAGGAGATTTCCGTACCGACGCCAAAGCTGAGCGCGAACCGCTGGTTGGCGATGTCGTCGATCATGACGTATCCGCCGTCACCTTTTCGCCCCACCCGGATGAACTCTTTTCCATTCACGTCCATCGGACCAAGATACATCCATTCCTCGAGCACCCAGTCCTGGGCAAGTTTCGAATGCTCGGTTTCGTTGCCTCGCCACTGCAACTGCGCCTGCGCATCACGCAGCTGCGCAAGGCTGGCGCGCATCTGGAAATACTGCCCTTCCAGCCTGCCGACCGCGGCACGCAGTTGCGCAAACTGTCCGTCAATGTTCCCGGAACCAAGGGCGCTTTCACCCAGCGCTTGTTTGATCGTGCCGAGTTGGCGACCGAAGCTGTCTTGATCAGCACGCGTCTCATAGAGCGCCTGCTTGAGAATATAAATTTCGGCGGCGTATTTTTGATCAACATCCCGTTTGAGTTGATCAAGCCTGAAATCCAGGATCGCGGATTCAGCCTGGGTGTCGAGAGCCGCAACCTTTCTGTCGAGCACGGGAACGTGGTTCGTCTGTAGCCGCATTTCCTGTATCGACTGATCTGCCGCGGCACAACGGCTTTCGATGTGTTGAAAGCGCGGGTCGTTGTGAAGCGCCATCGTGATACGCGGTTGCAGCCGCCTCCAAAGAGGCCGGCCAATCGGCTTGAGCAGTCGACTCAACAAACCAGACATCGTGTCTTGCACCCTTCAGCCGGGCAGGCGCCTCGGAGTTCCCCTGGGATGTAGAAAGCAGCTTACCTTAATCTGGGTCAAGGGACAGCCAAGCTTCAGGTTGATCGCCTGTTGGCTGTGTATTCCGCGGGGAATCCCGCCTCTGGTGCCAAACTGTCTCAGCGTTTTTTCAGCCCGAAGAACGATGAAGTCAGTCCTGCCTCGCGGCCCGCTACGCTTTCGATGCGCATCTCGTCATTTCCGGGATCGTCGAGGGAGAAATTCCAGGGCCCAATGAAGTCAACCGGATGGGGCTCGATCAGGCGTGCAAGGAAGGCAGCCTCGCCGTACCAATAGGTTCCGCGAAACCACTGGTTCGCCTGGCTCATCTCGGTGCTCATTGCAATGAAGCCGCCACGTTTCGTGACGCGGACAATCTCTGACATGCCCTTCATATCGAGCGGCCACATGTGCTCGATCACCGAAGTGCAGACGGTGACGTCGAAGAACTCATCGGGGTAGGTCAGCTTGGTGATGTCCTGCGTCTCGCACACAAGACGCTCGGGATTGGGCGCCATCTTGCGCCAGCGACGCTGCCAGGCGGCAAAACTGTCGGGAGCTTCAGCCGCATCCTTGCGATGCCACTCTTCCTCCCAGCCTTGGAAATAGTCGCTCACGTACACCTGGGCCGCTTCGCCGGTCAGCCAGGCTCCAAAGTATCCGTCGCGTGCGCCCAAATCCGCAACGCGCTTGCCGTGGAAGTTGATCCCGAGAGCCCGGATCAGGGCATAGTCGAAGTTTCGGCCCCATGGAATGGGCCGGCCGTGCTCGATCCGCTCGCCGCTGCGCACCGAGCGTTCCAGGAATTCTCGATGCCACGCGGCTATGTCGGGGCGTTTCTGCAACGTTCGCAGAAAACGGTAAACTTGGTTGACCGTGATCTGCTCAGGTTGGCAATCCGGAGAAATCGACGGAAGAAACCGAAGCGGTAACTTCTCCGGCGCCACCTTACCGATCATGGCTTCCGCCTCGGCCCGGCGCTCGGGAAACTCCCGCGCCAAGACACTAAGTTCGGCGATCGCGTTGTCGCGAGCGTCGGCTTGTTCGAGAAGTCGACCGAGCACGCGCGCCGTGCCGTCGAGATCGCCCGCTCGCTTCAATTGGCCGGCCCAGTGCAGCGCAGATTCGACGTTGCCCGGATCCAGCCCTGTGAGCCGCTCATAATAGCCGGCCGCTACATTGGCCTTTCCTGCTTGCCGCGCGGTTTCCGCTGCCTCTCGCAACGCGTACAGATTGGTGACGTCTTGCTCGAGCGCAGCGGCGAGGGTCTGCAAAGCCTCCTCTATTTGCCCTTCATCCCGGAGCGTCATCGCAAGATGAATCCTGGGCCACATCAGGTGGGGCGCGCTCCGCGTCGCGGCATCAAGGTGGCGCAACGCTGCGGCCGCGTCTCCCAGTTTCCTGCAAACGAGGCCGAGTTCCGTCAAGGCGTCGGCATCCGACGGATAGTGACGCAGCATCTCTTCAAATTTGACCCGGGCGCTATCCAGTTGCCCGAGGTCACGAAGAGCCTGCCCGTAACCGAGAAGCACCGCAGGATGCTGCGGCGCATGCAGGGCTGCGGCGGAGTAATATCCCAAGGCCCGGTGGGGATCGTGGGAACTCAGGGCCGCCAGACCCGCTTGCAGCAAGGCGTCGACGTGAGCCGGATTCCTGGACAGGAAATCGTCAAAGGCCTGGAGCGCGGCCGCGTAGTTGTTGTGCCGGGCTAACTCAGTTGCCAGGCCCAAAAGCCGCTCGATGTCACTCCGACGTTCCACGCTCGGTTCCGCCGCACTGTCCCAAGTCAATCAGCCGGGCTGAATACACGTTCCTGGCGAACGTCGTAGGCAGCTCACAATGGCTGGGGTCTCTTCTGTTTGATGAAGGCAAGACCGAACGCAAGCGCCGTTACTCCGTACAGAAACCAAGTGTACCGAAGATCGGGCCCCGGGTAAATCAGCGCATTGCCAGCATGAAGCAGATCGCAGACCCGATCGCAACAATGGGCGCTGTATCCGCTCGCTCGGTGCCTCGCGTGCTTTTCCAGGCGAAGATCACGAGAAAGATTGCCGACATCCAGAGCGACGCGGCCGCTGAAAGCAGCGCGTAGGGAATGGGGTGAAAGATGCCCCGGTCAAACGCCGTAGCGATCTCCCACAATGTTGGCGTGATCGACAAAGACTGAAAGGGAGCATCACCATGCCACAGGTACTGCGAATCCGATTGTGTCGGAATGACAAACACACGAAACGGCTCAATTTGGAACGGAATGAGGATCATCCATCCCATCTTCGCGGCAATCGTCACGGCAAGGACCGGATCTGCCGCAACAAAACTCAGCCATGTCGAGAGGACTTGCCCATAACTTTCGCGCACGACATCAAAGTGTAACGAACTGCAGGCGCGTCGAGCCGGTGAGCGCGGGCGTCAGTGGTGCACTCGCCAGCACCATCGAGACGCCCTCGCACGCATACTCTTGGCGGATCGCCTCATGGCGCTGGAAATGTCGCTTGCCGCGCAATGTGCTTCTTGCTACCTCAGGACGAGTCGTAATACTCGCAACTCTTCACCATCGGAACTTGTGCCGCCTGATGTTTCACGACAAGCTCGTCGTCATTACCGGTGGTTCGTCCGGAATTGGATTTGCCTTGGCGCAAGCTTTGCTGCGCCAAGGTGCAAAAGTGATCTTGTTGGCGGATCGGGTTGATCGCCTAGAGGCTGCTGTCTTAGCGTTGGGAGGGCGATCCCAGAACTTGGACGCCTACGCACTGGATATTGCAAATCCGGACTTGGTTGCGGTCCAAGGTGCCCTTATTACCGAACGTCACGGTGCGCCCGATATTTTGATCAACAATGCTGGCTTCGCGATTTACAAGACATTCCATCGTCAGGTGCTCGAAGACGTCAAGCGGCTGATCGCCGTAAATTTTGGCGGTGCGATGTACGTCACCAAGGCTTTTCTCGATGGCATGATCGAGCGGCGAACGGGTCACATCGTCAACGTGGCCTCGGTCGGCGGTTCCATCCACCCCTTCACTCCGGATGCAATCTACGGCGGCTGCAAGCACGGTATGATTGCGTGGTCGAGAAACCTGCGAAGCGAAGTGAGCCGGTTTGGAATATCAATCACGGTCGTATGTCCCGGACGAGTACAGACGAGATTTTTTGATCATCCCTCGTTCCAAAAGCGGCGTCACCGCAAGGAAACTGAAATCACTGTTCCGATCGAGAAAGTCGTAGATTCCACGCTCAATGCTGTGCGGCGCGGGAAATTCATGTGCCATGTGCCAGGTTATTGGGGAATCATCGCCTGGGCGGTCAACGCGCTCGGGCCGTTTGCACGGTTCCCTCTGGAGCGGCTGATGCGGGCCCGAGTTGAGGATCTTTATGAGGGAGAGAAAAGTCAGTGATTGAGACGACCCAGACGGCCCTCTACCCAGTGACGAAATATCCCGCCCGTGTCTATTGCATGAAAGGCACCACAATCTACCTACCTTGAACCGAAAATAGGCCAGTTTTCAAGCGAAGATGCCCACTGCGGCGGCGACGCGCACATAGGTGCGCGAGCGTTCACCCTGATACGGGATGACCAGTACCGGCCCAAGGATGGTCTGCTCCAGCCGCTTGAACACCGGACGCCGCTCTAGAGCAAAATCCGAGCGAATTGAATCGGTAGGGATTCCCATGAGGTGCGAATTCTGATTCACCCTGCGTGCTGGACGAGGAGGCCGGCATGCATGGCGAAGCCCTTGTCTGAAGATTTGCGGGTTCGGGTTGTTCGGGCGGTCGATAGCGGGATGTCGCGCCGCGCGGCGGCGGAGCGGTTTGGCGTGTCTGCATCGAGCGCGGTACGTTTTGTCAAAGAATGGGCTGAAAGCGGCTCGGTCGCGGCCAAGCCGCAAGGTGGCGATCAGCGTTCGCACCGCATCGAGGCGCATCGCGGGTTCATCTTGAAGGCGATCGAAGCGAAGCCGGATCTGACCCTTGTCGAGATCGCCGCGATGCTCAAAAGCGAACAGGGGGCATCATTCGCACCGAGCTCGATCTGGCGGTTCCTCGACCGTCACGCCGTCACCTTCAAAAAAAAGCGTGCACGCAGCCGAGCAGGATAGGCCCGACGTCGCGGCCGCACGCGAGACCTGGCGCGAGCTTGCACCCCACCTTGACCCCGACAAGCTGGTGTTCATTGACGAGACCGGCGCCTCGACCAAGATGGCCCGACGCTACGGCCGTGCGAAGCGCGGCTGCCGCTGCCGCGCCCCGATCCCGCACGGCCATTGGCTGACCACGACCTTCACCGCTGCCCTGCGCCGAACCGCCCTGACGGCACCCATGACGCTCGACGGACCGATGAACGGTCTCGCCTTCCGCGCCTATGTCGAGCAAGTGCTGGCGCCGACCTTGGGTCCCGGCGACATCGTGGTGATGGACAATCTGCCGGCGCACAAAGGCGCGGCCGTCCGCGCCGCCATCGAAGCCTGCGGCGCATGCCTCATCCTGCTGCCGCCCTATTCGCCCGACTTCAATCCGATCGAAAACGCATACGCCAAGTTCAAGTCGCTGTTGCGAAAGGCCGCCGCAAGAACCGTCGAGACCCTCGACATCGCGATCGCAGACGCCTTCCAGGACTTCACGCCGCAGGAATGTGCCAACTACTTCACCAAAGCCGGATATGCTTCAACCTGATCGGAATCTGCTCTAGAACTCTCGGCAAGCCGCGCCTGGAGCACGATGAGTTCTAGACCCGGATCGCCGCAGGCCGCATCGCGCCGATGCGATCCATCTCGGCCTGGTCGCGCGCATTCTCGGCGACGCGCTCACGCGCCTGGTCGCGCTCGTCGAGCAACTCGACCTTCTTGAGCTCCTCGAAGGCTTCCGCCAGCGCGAGGCGCGCGTCCTCGAGCTGGGTCTTGAGCTCGTCCGCGGAGCGCTTCAAGTTGTCGCGCCGCACGATCGCGGCCTTGGCGTAGGTCGGATAGGCAAAGTGCGTCGGATCGTGGATGCCGGCGCGATCCTGCTCGGCTGCGATCTCGCGATCGAGGTCGGTCGCCATGCGGTCGAAGTCCGCGACCATGCTTTCGATTTGCGCAACGCGGCGCCGCTTCTCGTCGACCTGGAATTTGCGCAGGCGAATGAGCGTCTCACGCGACTTCATCGACTCGTACTCCCCAGAAGCCTCATCCGGACGCGGCAGACACACGCCCCATCCGGTCTTCCCGGGGCCAAATGTGGCAGCACAACGTTAGTTTTCGGTTTCCGCATGGGCGAGGATCTGCTCAAGCCAGCGATACGCTTCGGTAAGAGAAGTTGATTCTTCCTTACCTTGCGCCAGAAAGCCCTCGAGCGGCTGGTGCAGGCGGATCGCCTCGTCGACTTCGGAACTCGAACCGGCCCGATAGGCGCCGAGCCGGATCAGCTCCTCCATGTCGGCATAGGTCGCCATCATCTGCCGCGCGCGGTTGATCACCGCCAGGTAGGCGGGATCGGCCGCCCGCGGCATGGTGCGAGAGACGGATTTGAGCACATTGATCGCCGGATAGCGTCCGCGCTCAGCGATCGCGCGCTCCATCACGATGTGGCCGTCGAGGATGGAGCGCACCGCATCGGCGACCGGCTCGTTGTGATCATCGCCATCGACCAGCACGGTGAAGATGCCGGTGATCGTGCCGGCGTTGGTTCCCGGGCCGGCACGCTCGAGCAGCCGCGGCAGCTCGGTGAAGACGGTGGGCGTATAGCCTTTCGCGGTCGGCGGCTCGCCGGCCGAAAGCCCGATCTCGCGCTGCGCCATCGCGAAGCGCGTCACCGAGTCCATCAGTACCAGCACGTCCTTGTGCTCGTCGCGGAAGTATTCGGCAATCGCAAGGGTGAGATAGGCGGCCTGGCGGCGCATCAGCGCGGGTTCGTCCGAGGTCGAGACCACCACGACGGAGCGCGCGAGGCCGTCCTCGCCAAGATCGTCCTGGAGGAATTCCTGCACCTCGCGCCCGCGCTCGCCGACAAGGCCGATGACCGACACGTCGGCTGCGACATTGCGCGCCAGCATCGAGAGCAGCACCGATTTGCCGACGCCCGATCCTGCGAACACACCCATGCGCTGCCCGCGGCAGCAGGTGATGAAGGTGTTGAGCGCGCGCACGCCGAGATCGAGCGGCGCGCCGACGCGCTTGCGCGCATGCGCCGGCGGCGGCGCATTGCGGAACGGATAAGGCGACGGG
>JBAVXH010000149.1:0-14508 GCA_049698215.1 Xanthobacteraceae bacterium
GCATCGGTGCGGCCCTCGAGCCAGCCGAGGAAGGAGCGCGGATCGGTCGCCTCGATCTGCGCCGGCCCCTTGAAGCTCACGCCCTGGGACGCTGCCGCGACGCGCCCGCTCAAGCGCACCTGGGCGAAACCGGGTGCGCGGAATTCCAGCGTCTCGATGTCCCAGCCGTCATCGTCGAGCTTGATGTCGCCGCGTACGTTCTGCAGCGTGCCGGCCGCAAGGGTGACCGCGTCGACACCGATGCCGAGCCGCACCGGGAAGGAGGGGCGATACGATGCGGCGATCGGCTCGATGAGAGCCTTCAGCGCCGCGAGCGGCAGACGGCCTGGCCCTTCCGGCAGAGCCAGCGCCCGATCGAGATCGGTCTGGCGCGCCGAGAGCACGCCCTCGAAGCGCGGGTTCCTCCCGAAGCGAAAATCCGCCGTTCCGGTCAGCTTGAGCGCGCGGTCCTCCGGCCCATAGGTGTATTCGAGTTGCTCGAACAGGGCGCGGTCCGGCGCCGCCTTCACCTTCGCGCTCGCGCGCCAGGGCACCGCCACGTTGCCGCGACCATTCGCACCTGCTGCTGCGAGGCGGGAGACCGTCAGGTTCCCGTCGAAACGCGGCGAGTTCTCTTCCAGCTTCAGCGCGCCATCGGCTTCGATCGCAAGCGGGCGATCCGAGGGGTCGAGACCGAGCCGAAGCTTGATGCCGTCGTCGCCAAGGCGGCTCGCCGCAAGCCGATAGCCATAGCGTTCGCCCGCAACCGTAAACCCGCCCTCGCCTTTCGCCGGACCGAGGAGCGAGCGAAGCTCCCCCCTGAACCAGAGGCCCTCCACGGCGACGGTCGCGCCGCTCGCGCGATCGCTGAGCGAGACGCGCGCGTTCTCGATCGCGATCTTGTCGATCAGGAATTGTTCGGGATCGAACCCGGCGCGGATGGCCGGCAATTCGGCGCTGCCGTTCGCCGCGAGACTGAGCGAAACCTCCGGTCCCGCGATACGCAGCTCCGCGGCGCGCACGCTGCCGCGCATCAGCGCGCCCAGCGCCAGCTCGGCGTAGATTTCCTGCACCTTGGCCTGCGGCTGCGCGGCGCTGCCGATCTCGACACGGCCCAGCAGCACGCTGGGCGTCGGGAGCAGGCGAACGTCGATCGCGCCGCCGATACGCACCGGCTGGCCGGCAAGGCGCGTCGCCTCGCGTTCGAAGGTCGCGCGGTACTGCGTCCAGTCGACAAAATGCGGACCGACCAGCGCCGCCACCAGCGCCAGGATGATCGCGATGCTCACTCCGAGCAGGGTCGCCTGCAAAGCGCGCTCCGAGCCCTCTTCGGCTCCGTTCCGGCCGTCTCAGCCCAAGTGCCCCAGTGGCCGGATTCTAGCCGATTCAACGCGGCGATTATATGTCCCGTGCGCTTAAGTCGATCAAAATGCGACGATTTTTCCGGGATTCATCAGATCCTGCGGGTCGAGCGCGCGCTTCAGTGTGCGCATCACGTCGAGCGCCGGTCCGTGCTCCGCGGCGAGGTACTTCATCTTCCCCTGCCCCACGCCGTGCTCGCCGGTGCAGGTGCCTTCCATGGCGAGCGCGCGTTCGATCAGGCGGGCATTGAACGCTTTGGCGGTCGCGACTTCGGCCGGATCGTCCATGTCCAGCAAAACCGAGACATGAAAGTTGCCGTCGCCCACATGGCCGACGATCGGCGCGAGCATCTTGTGCTCGTCGATGTCGCGCTGGGTTGCGGTGACGCATTCGGCAAGCCGCGACAGCGGGACGCAGACGTCGGTTGCAAAGGCTTTTGCGCCGGGCCGCAGGCCTATGACCGCCCAATAGGCGTCGTGGCGCGCCTGCCAGAGCCTGTTGCGTTCTTCCGTATTGGTGGTCCAGGTGAACGGACCGCCGCCGAGATCCGTCGCGATTTCGCCGAAGCGCGCCGATTGTTCCGCCACACCCGCGTCGGTGCCGTGAAACTCCAGGAAAAGCAGCGGTGACTCCGGCAGCGTCAGTTTCGAATAGGCGTTGCAGGCCTTCACCTGCAACTCGTCGAACAGCTCGATGCGTGCGACCGGAATGCCCGACTGGATCGTCGCAATCGTCGCATTGCATGCCGCCTCGACCGAGGGGAACGGGCAGATGCCGCCCGAAATCGCCTCGGGGATCCCGTGCAGCTTCACGGTGATCTCCGTGATGATGCCGAGCGTTCCCTCCGAGCCGACGAACAGACGCGTCAGATCGTACCCGGCGGATGATTTCTTGGCGCGGCTCGACGTGGTGATCGTCTCACCATTCGCCAGCACGACTTTCAGCGCCAGCACGTTGTCCTTCATGGTGCCGTAGCGCACTGCGTTCGTCCCGGAGGCGCGGGTCGCGCTCATGCCGCCGATCGAGGCATCGGCGCCCGGATCGATCGGGAAGAACAGCCCCTGGTCGCGCAGATATTCATTGAGCTGCTTGCGCGTGACGCCGGGTTCGACAACGCAATCAAGGTCTTCGGCGTGAACGGCAAGAACCCGGTTCATGTCGCGGAAGTCGATCGATACTCCGCCCCGCGGCGCGTTGATGTGCCCCTCGAGCGAGGTGCCGGTGCCGTAGGGGATGACCGGGACCTTGTGCTGCCCGCAGATGCGCACCGCGTCCTGCACATCCTCGGCCGACTGCGGGAACACCACCGCGTCGGGTGGCTGGTTCTCGATCCAGGTCAGGATGTTGCCGTGCTGCTCTCGCACCGCCTGCGAGGTCACCAGCCGGTTGCCGAACTTCGCGGCTAGCGCCGCAATCGCGGCCTTCACAGCCTTCTCGTTACGCGGCTCTCCCGCTAGTTCCGCCACTGCCATCTCGTGTCCTGCCCAAGTCTGGCGGACCCTAGCAGAGCGACGGGAGATGGCTAGACCACATTGATGCGCAGCGCATTCGGCGGTGCATCGCGCACCGTGCAGCCGACCGGCGAATGCGACTCGGCGAACCGGACCAACTCCTCGAGCTGCTCGCGCGTCGCGTTATCGGCTGCGATCTTCACGTTGGTGCGCAACGTGGCGTGTCCGGCGGACACATTCTCGTCCATGCCGAGAATGCCGCGATTATCGCCATCGGCCTCGACCGTCACCTCGAGCGCCGTCAGGTTGATGCCGCGCCGCGCCGCATTCATCGCGATCGCGGTCGAGCAGCACGCCGCAATTGAGGCGCGGAAGTACCAGCCGGGATTCGGCGCTGACGCCGCGCCGCCCATGGCCTTGCCCATGTCGGTCACGATGGCCTCCCCGGCCGGGCCGGTGACGCTGCATTTGAGTCCGTCCGTCAGAGTGGCGGTCGCGGATGCGTACTTGGCGCGCGCCTTTTCGGGGTTGGCCGTGATGGCGGCGGTGACGGTTTCGAGTGCGGTTGCAATCGGCGAGGTCATGACTTGGTCCTCAATGGAGCAGCGCAGTTTAGCAAAAGCGATGCGCCGCGGGGGAGCCGCGGCGCATCATTTCGAACAGCCAATCTCGATTCGAACGGCCAATCTCGATCAGGTGATGGCCGATTCCCGCTTGCCCGCCTCCGCGGCGCCGCGTCCCGGCTTTGGGAGCAGCATCCCGACCCGCTCGCGGTAATGCCGGTACTGGTCGCCGAACTGATCCACCAGGTCGCGCTCTTCGAGCATGATGCCGACGAAGATGTAGGCGGTCGTCACCGCGGCGAACAGGACGTGGCCGGCGGTCATCATCGGCGTCGCCCAGAAGGCGATGATGAAGCCGAGATAAATCGGGTGTCGCACCAGTTTGTAGAGCATCGGCGTCTTGAACCTCGCCTCACCCATTCGCCGTCCCGCGAGGTTGTTGAAGACCTGATGCAGGCCAAACAGTTCGAAGTGATTGATCATGAATGTGCTGGTGAGCACCAGGAACCATCCGACCAGCGAGAGGCCGGTCAGCGCGATGACGGCCATGGGATCGGTCGTCTCCCAGACAACCGAGGGAATCGGCCGCCATTGCCACAGCAGCAGGATCAGCGCGAGCGTCGCGGCGAGCACGTAGGTCGAGCGCTCGATTGTCTGCGGCACGAACCGCGTCCACCAGCGCTTGAAGGCTGGTCGCGCCATCACGCTGTGCTGGATCGCGAACAGCGACATCAGCAGGAGGTTGACGATCAACGCTTCGGTGAGCGGCACGACCGTGCCGGTGTCGATCGTCTTCGGCACCACGAGCCCGGTCACGAAACCGATCGCGTAGAGGAACGTGAAGAAAAACAACAAGTAGGCGGCAACTCCGTAGAGCAGTGCGAGGATGCGTGACATCGCTTTCTCCATTCCAAGTTTGAGCGGCTCGGTCCCCGACCGCCTGGTTGCTCGATCCAGGCGGCGCTCATCGTTTGCGACGGTCCCGCGTCAGGCGGCGCGACGGGCGGGCGCCACCGCGTTGGCGATGTGCGCGGCGATCAACGCATTGACCTCGTCGGCATGTGTCAGCGGGCCCATGTGGCCGGCGCCTGCCACAACGCTCCGTTGGGCGCGCATGAACGACGGCAGCGCCTCGGAAATGGCCCGCGTCGGTGCCGGTGCGAATTCGCCGCGCATGACCAGCACCGGGCAGCGCACACGCACATAGGCGGTCAGCTTTTCCGCTTCACCGAACAGCGCGTTGAAGTCGAGCGGCGCCTTCGGCATCCAGGCAATCAGCCCCGCCTGCACGGCAGGGCGCAGCGCGTCCCACGCGCCTTGTCCGTTCCAATAGTCCACGAACGTCTTCGCGGCGCGCCGATAGTTGCAGGCCACGATTGCCGTCGCGATCGCGTAGGCAACCGACCTGATCTCGGCGAACGCCGCCGCGCCGCCTCCGATCTGCCGCAACAGATGGAACGCCGACGGTTCGTAGAGCGAGAGGCTCGCGATGCGAGCGGGGCGCGCCAGCGCGACATGCAGCGCAACGCCGCCGCCATACGAGTGACCGACCAGGTGCACCTTGCGGTCCGTGGCATCGATCAGCGCGATGGTTCGCGCCGCCTCATCGGCTAGCGTAAAAGGATGTCCCCCGATCCACGGGCCGGTGCTCTCGCAGCCATAGTGCTCGGGCGCGAGCAGCTCGTAGCCCTTGCCGAGTACGTCGGCGAGCCGGCGCCATTGGCTTGCTCCTGCGCCGGAGCAATGCAGCGCGATCACAAGTTCGCGCGACCTGGCGGCGGTGATGCGTCGAGCGGTCATCATGGGATGCCTCTTCTTCTTTCTGTTTGGGCGCGCTGCTCTCGATGGCGGAGCCGTGCGCCGTTCGAGGTGATCGGCCTTACATTGGAGCGGGGCTGGCAGTGCCGGTGCTTGCGAACATTGCGGTGAGGACGGCGGTGACGACGACGATCGCGAGGGCGGCCAACGGTTTCCCGGGCTTTCCGGCGCTCCGAATGGTGTGGTTCATGATCGCGCGGCGCTCGGCGAGACCCTGTTGCCGGTAGAAATCGATGTCGATCGAGCCATCCTCGCGGCGGCGAACGGTGGTCTGGTCAAGCATCCTGGCCTCCATCGGGTGCGATCTCGTCACGATCGCGATGGGTGGAGGATGCACGCAGCCGCGCTGTAAGACTTTGCGGAATGCTTGATTTGTCGCTGAGATTACCCTGATTATTCCCCGAGGCCGGGTCTGGACCTCGGTAGGTGACCTTGCTTTTCCGTTTTGCCAACTGCTCGCTCGACCTCGAGCGCCGCGAACTCCGCCGCGGCGACGCGCTCGTTGAAATCGAGCCCCAAGTCTTTGATCTGCTTGTCTATCTGATCCGCAATCGCGATCGTGTCGTTACCAAGGACGACCTCATCGCAGGGGTCTGGAATGGGCGCATCGTGTCGGACTCGACGCTGACCAGCCGCATCACCGCCGCCCGCAAGGCGATTGGCGATAGCGGCGAGCAGCAGGCCCTGATCCGGACGGCTCCGCGCAAGGGGCTGCGCTTTGTGGGCGAGGTCCGCGGCGGCGGGCTGCAGGCGTCGATGCCTGAACTCTCCGCGGCGCCGGTCCCGGTTGCCGGCCCGGAGCCGAAATCGGCCGGCCCCAGTCCGCTGCGGCAGGAGGTCCGGTTCTGCACCGAATCGGACGGCACTCAGATCGCCTATGCGGTGGTCGGGCAAGGCTCGCCACTCGTGAAGACGGCCAATTGGCTGAACCATCTCGAGTACGACTGGGAAAATCCGGTCTGGAGTCCGCTGTTTCAGGCGATTGCCGCCGAGCACCAACTCATCCGATATGACGCACGCGGCAACGGTCTCTCGGACTGGGACATCCGGGATTTCTCCTTCGATGCCTTCGGGCGTGACCTTGAAACTGTGGTCGAAGCCGTTGGATTGAAACGGTTCGCCTTGTTCGGCGTCTCGCAAGGCTGCGCCATCTCGATCGCCTATGCGGTGCGCTATCCGGAGCAAGTCAGTCACCTGATCCTTTGCGGCTCCTTCGCACGGGGGCGGAAGAAACGCGGCTCGCCGATCGACAGCGCGAATTCCGACGCCATGCTGACGTTGATCCGCCAGGAAAATCCGGCCTTCCGCCAGCTCTTCACCTCGTTATTCATCCCCGAGGGCACCGAGGAACAGCGGACCTGGCTCAACCACCTGCAGCTGATCACGACGTCGCCCGAAAACGCCGCGCGGCGGCGCCAGACTTTCGACGAGATCGACGTCACTAACCTACTCGGACAGGTGAAGTGCCCGACCCTCGTGCTTCATTGCCGCGGTGATGGCGTGCACCCGTTCGACGAGGGACGGCGGCTCGCGGCCGGCATTCCCGGTGCACGGTTCGTTGCTCTGGAAGGGAAGAATCACATCCCGCTGAAAGGCGAACCGGCGTGGAGCCGGCTGGTGCAGGAAATGCAGGATTTCCTGCGCACGTAGGTCTCTACCTCCAGTCACCGTGTCTGCTGCGTCGTCACGGCGCGCGCTTTGTTTCGTCGGCCAATTGCGGCAGGTTGATTTGTCGCGGACACTGCCGTGATTGCTTCCAAGAACACGACTGGTTTCCTCGGACGGGGTGGCTCTTGCGGTTCGATTTCAGCGGTTACTCGCTCGACCTTGAGCGACGCGAACTCCGCCGCGCTCATGTGCTCGTCGAGATCGAGCCGCAAGTCTTTGATCTGCTGGTCTATCTGATCCGCAACCGCGATCACGTTGTTACCAAGGACGACCTCATCGCGGGGGTCTGGAACGGGCGCATCGTGTCGGATTCGACGCTGACCAGCCGGATCACCGCAGCCCGCAAGGCAATCGGCGATAGCGGTGAGCAGCAGGCCCTGATCCGCACCGTTCCACGCAAGGGACTGCGCTTCGTCGGGGACGTTGCCGAGAGGACCGAAACACCATCCGCGGCGGTGCCCGCCGCGGGGACATCTGCGCGTGAACTGCGCCAGGAGGTTCATTTCTGTACGGCGCTCGATGGTGCGCAGATCGCCTATTCAACCGTCGGTGAGGGATTGCCGCTCCTCAAGACGGCGAACTGGCTCAACCATCTCGAATACGACTGGGAGAGTCCGGTGTTCAGCCCTCTGCTGCGGGCGATCGCCGCCGAGCATCGATTGATCCGTTACGACGCGCGCGGCAACGGGCTGTCGGACTGGAACGTGCAAGACTTGTCATTCGAAGCGTTCGTGCGTGACCTCGAAACCGTCGTCGAAGCCGTTGGCCTCAAGCGGTTCGCCCTGCTCGGCATTTCGCAGGGCTGCGCGATCTCCATCGCGTATGCCGCCCGCCACCCTGAGCGGGTGAGCCATCTGGTGCTCTATGGCGGCTTCGCGCGCGGGCGGCGCATGCGCGGGCTGCCCGAGGAGGCGGCAAACTCGGCCGCGATGGTCCAGCTGATGCGGCAGGGCTGGGGCCAGGAGAACCCGGCCTTCCGGCAGATGTTCACCTCGCTGTTCATCCCCGGCGGGACGCCGGAGCAGATGCAGTGGTGGAACGACCTTCAGCGCATCACGACGTCGCCGGAAAACGCGATCCGGTTTCGCGAGATCGTCGATGGCATCGATGTGAGCGCGCTGCTCCCGCTGATCAAGGCGCCGACACTGGTCCTGCACTGCCGCGGCGACGCCGTTCAGCCGTTCGACGAAGGACGGCGGCTTGCCGCGGGCATTCCGGGGGCGAGCTTCATTGCACTCGAGGGACGCAACCACGTCCCGCTCAAAGGTGAGTCGGCCTGGGATCGCCTGCTGCAGGAAGTGCGCGATTTTATTCGAACTTGAAAACGAGCGGACCCTTCCATCTGCCTGCGGATGTGGCACAATTGGCGCCGCCGGGGATCTCTGAATGCTCGACCGTACCGACCTTGAGCCGCTTTTCTTTGCGCCGTTTGTCTCGTCCGTGATGAAGGTCGAGCAAAGCTGGATCGACTACAATGGCCATCTCAACATGGCCTACTACAATGTGCTGTTCGACCGCTGCGTCGACGAGGCCTATGAGCTGCTCGGCATCGGGCACGAGTACCTGAAGACCCAGCAGCATTCGACCTTCACGGCCGAAGCGCATGTGCGCTATCTGCGTGAACTGCGGGAAGGCGAGCCGGTGCGCGCCACCTTCCAGCTGCTCGACTATGACACCAAACGCATCCACTACTTCCAGCAGCTGTTCCACGCGACCGACGGCTGGATGTCGGCGACCTCGGAGAACATGACGCTGCACGTCAACATGACGACCAAGAAGGTCGCGCCGCTCCCCGAGAAGGTGATGCGCACGCTGGCGCGGATGAAAGCGGCGCACTCGAAGCTTCCGCGCCCCGAGGCCGCCGGCCGTCGCATTGCGATGCCAGTGAAGAGCTGAGCAGAGAAGAGAAAGCTCGCTTCAGGCGATCAGTCGCGTCTCCGGCATACCGTCGGAGATCCACTGCGCAAACATGTCGATCTCCGCCTTGTCGAGCGGACCGCCCGGCGGCATGGGGTTGAGCGTCTCGGTGGCAGGATCATGCCCGCGGATCGCCGTCAGGATGAACTCGTGCAGACGCTTCACGGTGTCGTAGTCGCCGAGATCGACGGTGAACACACCCTCGTCGGTTCCGATGTCGATGTTCTTCATGCAGCCGACGAACGGCTCGAACAGCGGTTTGATATCCTCGTTGAATCCGATGCCAGGCATAACCTTCTCCTGCTAGCGCAACGGCGGATCGCCGGTGAGGGACGGCGTGCCGAATGTTGTCAGCGAGGGGAGCACGGTCACGGCGAGCGACAGGTTCCAGACCTCGCCGCTGTGCCCGCTGCCGGCGAGATCGCGGATCAGCTGGGTGATGTCGCGCTCGAATGGCCCCATCTCGTCGTGTGCGTGAGCCGCGCCGGTGCCCCAATGCGCCCCCATACTGGCGAGATAGCGAGCGCGGAAGGGTTGGCTCGCGGCATCAAACGGCGCGCTCTTCGGGTAGAGATAGACATCGACCTGATAGGAGACGTCGGGTTCGTGCGGATTGCGCGCGAAACTGGCGAAGAGCTTCTGTCCAGCCGGTATCGAGGCGGCCTGCGGTATCGTCACGTCGATCGTGCGCACAAAACTTGGCGCGCTGCTCGGCTGGATCCGGCCGCGCTCGAGCAGCCGGGTCATCAGGCTTCGCGCCGCGGCGCCGAACACCGGCGCATCCTGGGCATTTTCCAGCCCGAGGATCTTTTTCAGCTCCTCGCGGCCCGGTAACTGGTCCTCAGGCGCGATCTCGTATTCATAACCGAGCGCCTTCGTGTCGAAGTAGAGCTTCACCTGCCCCATCGACGGCTTGCCTATTCCCGGCGTGAAGCCTGGCGGGGACGGAACGCTGTCCGGCTGGTCGCCGCGCAAGAAAATATCTTGCGAAGTCACGCCCTGTCTGCCGTTCGCGGTGAGCCAGTTCTCGTAAAGCAGGTCGATGAAGGCGTGGAAGACAAAGAAGACCGGGTCGAGTGCGGCGGTTGGCGGCGCCCCCATGTCGCCGGCCATGTAGATGCTGTGCATCGGATTGTGAACGACAGCTTCAAAACTGCCAAAGCCGCCCTTCAGGCCCTTCGGGAAACCGCCGAACGTCGGCCAATCGTGGAAATGAGTCATGTAGCCAAGCAGGAACGACGTCGCGAACGCGAACGACCCCGGCGCGATCGGATCCTTGTTGCGGTTCTTGTGCGCGAGCGGACCGTCACGCTCGAACGCCTTCGGGTAGCGATCGCCGGATGGAGGTCGCGTCCAGTTCCAATAGGGAACTGTGACATTGCGCGTGCTTGGCCCCGTCTGTCCACGCGAGTCCGCAACGGTGCCGTCGGGGTCCGTCGCCTGCAGGATCTTTTCGAAATAATAGAACTGCGCACGATGCCAAGGCAGGAACAGGTCCTTGCCGTGTTCGCACATGCCCGGATGCGCGAGCACATAGTTGGTCGTGTCGGCGGGCTCTCCGCCCTCCCAGGCGTTGCAAACGGGATCGCGACCGTCTTCCTTGCCATCCTTCGGGACCCAGGTCGACGGACAATTGTGCACCCACGCCTGCCAAAGAAATCCGGTCTTGTCGTACTGATTGCGCTTGCTGCGATCCTTCATGATCTGGATCGCATGCTCGAAGGCCGCGAGTTCCTGTGGCGTGAGGTTGTCGATGTTCTTGCGCTTAAGAACCGTTTGCGCCGAGACCGGCGCGGCCGCCAGGGCGGCCAACACAACGAAACTGACGAGAACGCTTACCAGCCTGTGCATGCCCCGCCCCTCCCCGGATCATTACAGCCTCAATGACACGCGGGGCGCTAGTCCCAATCGGAAAGCAGCGGCAAAAAGTACCGTCATCCCGCTGTGATCATGCTGCCAGATTAGAGAACACGGATTCCCACGGGGCGGTGCCGTTGAAACCCCTCGCCAAAGCGAGGGTGCGATGCCATTTTCAGGGTGCACAGATTCGTTGAAAGCCATTGCGTGTCAGACCCTTCGCGTGAACTTCCGGCCGGAACTCGCGAGCCCGCCCCTGGCGGGATCGCGGCGCGTGCGCGCGCCAACGTGGCGGCACCCTATCTCGCGGGCCTGAACCCCGAACAGCGCGAGGCGGTCGAGACGCTGGACGGGCCCTTGCTGGTGCTCGCGGGTGCCGGAACCGGCAAGACGCGCGTGCTCACCACGCGCATCGCCCACATCCTTTCGCTCGGCCGCGCGCGCCCCTCCGAAATTCTCTCCGTCACCTTCACCAACAAGGCCGCGCGCGAGATGAAAATCCGCGTCGGCACGATGGTCGGGCAGATCGTCGAAGGGATGCCGTGGCTTGGCACGTTTCATTCCATCGGCGTGAAGATTCTGCGCCGCCATGCCGAGCTGGTGGGACTGAAACCCGACTTCACCATTCTCGATGTCGACGATCAGGTCCGGCTGCTCAAGCAGCTTCTGGCCGCTGAAAACATCGACGAGAAGCGCTGGCCGGGACGCGTGCTCGCATCGATCATCGACGGCTGGAAGAACCGCGGACTGACCCCCGACAAGGTTCCGCCGGGCGAGGCCGCGACCTTCGCGAACGGACGCGGCATCGAGCTCTACAAGGCCTATCAGGCGCGGCTGAAGACCCTCAACGCCGCCGACTTCGGCGACCTGCTGATCGAGATGCTGCGGCTGTTCCGCGACCATCCGGAAGTGCTGCGGCGGTACCACGAGCGTTTCCGCTTCGTGCTGGTCGACGAATATCAGGACACCAACGTGGCGCAGTACCTCTGGCTCCGCCTGATCGGCCAGGGCTCGAAGAACATCTGCTGCGTCGGTGACGACGACCAGTCGATCTACGGCTGGCGCGGCGCGGAGGTCGACAACATCCTGCGCTTCGAGAAGGACTTTCCCGGCGCAAAGGTGATCCGTCTTGAGCGCAATTACCGCTCGACCGGCCACATCCTCGGCGCCGCCTCGCACCTGATCGCGCACAACGAGGGCCGGCTCGGCAAGACTTTGCGCACGGAAGACGAGCCGGGTGAGAAGGTGTCGGTCACCGGCGCGTGGGACTCGGAGGAAGAGGCGCGTACGGTCGGGGAGGAGATCGAGGAGCTGCAGCGCGCCGGTCATTCGCTCGACGAGATGGCGATCCTGGTGCGTGCCTCGTTCCAGATGCGCGAGTTCGAGGATCGCTTCGTGACGCTCGGGCTGCCCTATCGGGTGATCGGCGGCCCACGCTTTTACGAGCGCGCCGAAATCCGCGATGCGCTTGCCTATCTGCGACTGGTCAACCAGCCGGCCGACGATCTTGCCTTCGAGCGCATCATCAACACGCCGCGCCGGGGCCTGGGCGACGCCACGCTGCAGCAGCTGCAGCTGCACGCCCGCAAGGCGAACGTGCCGCTGTTCGAGGCCGCGCGTGCGCTCGCGCAAACCGAGGAGCTCAAGGCGAAGCCGCGCGGCACGCTGCGCGATGTTGTGGCCATGTTTGACCGCTGGCGCGCGCAGAAGGACACGCTCCCGCACACCGAGCTCGCCGAGATCATCCTCGACGAGTCCGGCTACACCGAGATGTGGCAGAAGGACCGCAGCGCCGATGCGGCCGGGCGGCTGGAAAACCTGAAGGAGCTCATCCGCTCGATGGAGGAGTTCGAAAACCTGCAAGGTTTCCTCGAACACATCTCGCTGGTGATGGACACCGAGCAGAATGAGGGCAGTGAAGCCGCCTCGATCATGACAATGCACTCGGCGAAGGGGCTCGAATTCGACACGGTGTTCCTGCCCGGTTGGGAGGAAGGCGTGCTGCCGAACCAGCGCGCGCTCGACGATCAGGGTCGCGCGGGACTGGAAGAGGAGCGCAGGCTCGCTCACGTTGGCATCACCCGCGCCCGCCGCCGCGCGAAGATCTACTTCACCTCAAATCGGCGCATTCACGGCTCGTGGTCGTCGAGCATTCCATCACGCTTCCTGGACGAGCTGCCCGAAGCGCATGTCGAGGTGACCGAGGCGAAGGGTGGCTTTGGAAACTTCGGCCAAAACTACGGCGCCTCGCGCTTCGACCGGATGGAAAGCTTCGGCTCGAACTACACCACTCCCGGATGGCAGCGCGCGCAGGCGCGTAAAGCGCGCGGCAGCCGCGGCTTCGAGGAAGACCAGAGCGATTACGTCCCGGATGAGACAATCGCAGACGACGCGACACCTGCTGCCACAACGCGAAAGCAGCCGCCAAAGCGCCGCCTGCCCATTACGATCGAGGGCGAACTGGTGGCGAAATCGACCGGCACCGTGTCGCCGTTCGGCCTCGGCGATCGCGTGTTCCATCAGAAGTTTGGCAACGGCAACGTCACACATGTCGACGGTAACAAGCTGACGATCGCTTTCGACAAGGCCGGCGAGAAGCGCGTGGTCGACAGCTTTGTCGAGCGGGTTTGAGCCGAATTCGAGCGGTTCGTTCAACCAAGCATTTGCTTTGCAGCCAGAGGCGGCGCGCTGTCCCGCGACAAATATTGCGGTTGCGAATATGCGCTCAAAAGCGCAGTGTGCGCCCCCTAACGCCGTCCCTACCCCTACAGGAGCTACTGGAGATACGAATGGCTAGCGGAAACGTGAAATGGTTCAACCCGACCAAAGGCTACGGCTTTATTCAGCCGTCGGACGGCGGAAAGGATGTCTTCGTGCACATTTCGGCCGTGGAGCGCGCCGGACTGAGCACACTCAATGAAGGTCAGCGGGTTGAGTACGAGCTGGTGACCAATCGCGGCAAGACCTCCGCGGAGAATCTGAAAGTCGGCTGAGTACACCTCAACGGAATATTTGCATGCGCGGGCTCAGGCCCGCGCATTTGCTTTTGAGGGACGCGCGCGATGACATTGGGCGCCGCGATCGCGATCTACATCGATGCCGACGCCTGCCCCGTAAAGCAGGAAGTCTATCGCGTGGCCGAGCGGCACGGACTGAAGATCTTTGTCGTCAGCAACAGCCCGATCGCGGTTCCGCGTGACCCGTTCATTGAAAGGGTCGTGGTTCCCGCCGGCCTGGACAAGGCCGATGACTACATCGCCGAACGATCGCAGAAGGGGGTCATTGTCGTCACCGCCGATGTGCCGCTCGCCGCGCGCGCCGTGAAGGCGGGTGCCGTGGCGATTGCGCCAAACGGCAAGCCGTTTTCGGAGGACACCATCGGCATGGCGCTCGCGACGCGCAACTTGATGGACTCGTTGCGCTCGGCCGGTGAGATCACTAGCGGGCCGAAGCCGTTCGCGCCGAAAGATCGGTCCGCGTTTCTTCAGAGCCTCGAGCGCGAGATCGTGCGGCTGAGGCGGCAGGGTTTCAGAACCGGAGCCGCATGACGGCCGTGCATGTCAGCCCTTCAGGCTCTCCGGCACCTTGCCGCCGCCTTCGGCGAGCTTCTCCATCACCTGCTTGTGCAGCCACACGTTCATCTCGGCGGAGCCGTCGAGCGCGCCCTTGTAGCCGAGCTCCTGTGCGAGCTCCTTGCGCGCGCCAAGCGAGCTGTCGAGATCGAGCAGCTTCATCAGGTCGACGATCGACTGGCGCCAATTGTACTTCACGCCGCGATCCGCCTCGATCTTGGCGATGATCGCCTCGACGTCGGCCTTCGAGATCGGCGCGGCTGCGGCGGTGGCGGTGGCGGCAGTCGCTGCCCCAGCAGCCGGCGCGGTCGAGCCCGCAGG